>CAMCSO010000017.1 GCA_945877545.1 Bifidobacterium breve
GTGCAATTCATTCAGGCGGCCCAGATTCCGGGGCAGATGAAAAGGGCGGGTGGGGTTAGAAGCCGAGGCGGCGCAGCTTCTTCGGGTCCTTCTGCCAGTCCTTCGCGAGCTTCACGTGGATATCGAGATACACCGGCGTGCCGACGATCTCCTCGATCTCCTTGCGCGCCCGCGTGCCCACCTGCTTCAGGCGCGCACCGCCCTTGCCGATGACGATGGACTTCTGGCTATCGCGCTCGACGAACAACTGCGCCCTGATATCCATGAGCGGCCGATCCGGCGGCCGTCCCTCGCGCATGCCCATCTCCTCGATGACCACGGCGATCGAGTGGGGCAACTCGTCTTCAACCCCCTCGAGCATGGCCTCGCGGATGAGCTCGGCGACGGTGATCTCGAGTGGCTCATCGCTGAACTCGGCATCGGGATACAGGAGCGGGCCCTCGGGCAGTAGAGCGATGAGCTGCTCGGTGAGCACCTCGACATTCATGCCGGACACGGCCGACACTGGCACAACCTGCGCCCAGGTGCAGCCGAGCTCCTCGGCTAGCTCCCCCACCTCCGACAGACGCTGCGCGAGTTGGTTATTGTTCACCCGGTCGGCCTTGGTCACGATGACGACGATCGGGGTGCGGCCGAGGGCAATGATCTCCTTGGCGATGAAGCGATCCCCCGGGCCGATCTCCTCATTCGCGGGCAGGCATAGGCCGATGACGTCGACGCTCGACCAGGCCTCTCGGACGGACGCATTCAGCCGCTCCCCGAGCAGGGTTCTCGGCCGGTGGAGACCGGGGGTGTCGACGATGATGAGCTGCGCATCGTCAGTCGTGAGGATCCCGCGGATGAGGCGGCGCGTGGTCTGCGGACGATCGGAGGTGATCGCGACCTTGTGGCCGATGAGCCGGTTCGTGAGGGTCGACTTGCCGGCGTTCGGGCGTCCGACGATCGAGACGAACCCGCTACGAAGTGTCATGCCCCCACCTTGGCACCGGTGCGGCGGTTTTCCATAACGCCGAGGAGTGCCAAGCTCGCGCGGCCCTTCGGGGTCACGTGGTCAATCGCAAGCGAACTGAACCGTCAGCAGCGCAGAGCAGCACGGGCACCCCCGCGCCACCAATATCGGTGACGCAGTTGAAGTCGGGGCTGTCGCTCTCACCGACGACGACGGCACATTCGATGCCGGTGGCCCCGGCTGCGATCGCTTGCGCCACCGCAAGTTCAAAGGCGGTGAGTTGGAGGGATGCGGTGTGAATCGTTGCACCTGAATAGGTTCGACCCATCTCGTCGCGGATCGCTGCGCCCTCGGGTGCTCCAATCCGTCCGCGAGCGCCCCGGGCCAGGGTGACGAGTTTGGCGTCCTCGCTGCTGAGTTCGTCAGTCATGATCTCCACCTGGTGACCCCGCCGAACTAATCGGCTCAACGAGGATGGTCGACACCTTATTACGGCGGCCCGCACCCTGCTCGGCGGTGAGCCGGTGGCCGTCGACCTCGATCTCGGCGCCGACGATCGGCACGCGACCGAGCCGCTTGGCCATGAATCCTAGGACGGTGTCGACACCCTCCTGCTCGGCATCGACCTGAGCGCCGATGAGTTCGGCGAAGTCCTCGACGTGGAGCCGTGAGCTCACCCGGTAGGAGCCGCCGCCAAGTTCGGCGACCTCGGGTGCGGCGGTGTCGTACTCGTCGGCAATTTCACCGACGATCTCCTCGAGGACATCCTCGATCGTGACGATGCCGGCGGTGCCTCCGTACTCGTCGACGGCGATCGCCATGTGGACACGTGCCGACTGCATATCGCGCAGGAGTGCATCGACAGGCTTGCTGTCGGGCACGAAGTAGGTGGGGCGCATGAGCGACTCCACCCGCTCGCTGTGTTCGGCGTCGCGATGCTCGAAGGTGCGCTTGACCATGTCCTTGAGGTAGACGACACCGACGACGTCGTCGGCGCTCTCACCGATCACCGGGATGCGGGAGAAACCCGAGCGCAGGCCGAGTGAAATTGCCTGCCGGATCGACTTTGTGCGCTCGATGAAGACGACCTCGGTGCGAGGCACCATCACCTCCTTGACGAAGGTGTCGCCGAGTTCGAAGACGGAATGGATCATCTGCCGTTCCTCGTCCTCGATGAGGTCGTCGGCCTCGGCCATATCGACGAGTTCGCGTAGTTCGGCCTGGGTTGCGAATGGCCCCTCGCGGAATCCTCGCCCGGGGGTCAGCGCATTGCCGATGATGATGAGGAGGGTGGTGAGCGGTCCGAGGAGTGCGGCGAGGAACTGCGCGGGCCTCGCGGCGACAAGTGCGATGCGGTCGGCGTGCTGGCGGCCAAGCGTTCGCGGCGCGACACCTAGCGCGACATAGGAAACGATAACCATGATCACGACGGCCAGCGCAAGTGAACCGCCGACCCCCCAGCCGTGCTCACCGCTCAGCCATTCGACGAGGACGAAGGTGACGAGTGAGGTTGCCGTGACGGTGGCGACCGTCGACAGGAAGAGCATGACGTTGATGTAGCGGGGGCGATCGTTGAGGATCCGAAGGAGCCGGAGGGCCTTGGGGTTCTCGCGGCTCAGCTCCTCAATTCGGCCGCGCGACACTCGGCCGAATGCGGTCTCGGCACTGACGAGGAGTCCGGCAAGGAGAACCAGACCGATCGAGAGAATCACGAGCCAGCCATCGAAAGCAGACATCATGCGCGGGCTCCGTTCAGCCACTCGGCCAGGATGAGGTCCTGCAGTGCGAACATTTGATCCTCGTCTTCCGGCTCCTGATGGTCGTGGCCGATGAGGTGCAAGAACCCGTGAATCATCAGGAATTGCAGCTCTTCGTCGAGTGGTCGGCCCTTCTCAGCGGCCTGTATTGCTGCGAAGGATGGGCACATCGCGATGTCGCCGACGACGCCCTGCTCGGGAGCCTCACCCTCGGCAGCGCTGCGAAGCTCGTCCATCGGGAACGACAGGACATCGGTGGGCCCTGGCTCGTCCATCCACTCGACATGGAGGTCGGTCATGCGCTGGTCGTCAACGAGGGTGATGGCGAGTTCGCAGTCCGGGTGGAGCCGCAGCCGATCGAGGAGGAATACCGCGAGTTGATCGAGGGCTTCGAGGTCACACGCGGTCTCACTGTCATTCGTGACCGAGATGAGCGATTGGGTCATTGCGCCCGTTCCGCGTCGTATCGCTCGTAGGCCTCGACGATGCGTCCGACGAGTTTGTGGCGCACGACGTCGTGGGAGGTGAGTCGGCAGAAGGCGACATCCTCAAGGCCCTCAAGGATGTCGCTGATGACGCGCAGGCCGCTTTGCACGCCGCCGGGGAGATCGACCTGCGTGACGTCGCCGGTAACGACGATGGTCGATCCGAACCCGAGCCGGGTGAGGAACATTTTCATCTGCTCGGCAGAGGTGTTCTGGGCCTCGTCGAGGATGATGAAGGCATCGTTGAGGGTGCGGCCGCGCATATAGGCGAGGGGGGCGACCTCGATGGTGCCGCTTGTGATGAGGCGCGGGATCGAGTCTGGGTCGATCATGTCGTGGAGGGCGTCGTAGAGCGGCCGTAGGTAGGGGTCGATCTTCTCCGACAGGGTGCCGGGGAGGAAGCCGAGTTTCTCGCCAGCTTCGACGGCGGGCCTGGTGAGGACAATTCGGTTCACCCGCTTGGCCTGCAGGGCCTGGACCGCCTTCGCGACCGCGAGGTAGGTCTTGCCGGTGCCGGCGGGCCCGATCCCGAAGACGATCGTGTTCGTGTCGATGGCGTCGACATAGCGCTTCTGGTTGAGGGTCTTCGCGCGGATCGTTCGCCCGCGGTTGCTCAGGATGTTCGCGGTGAGGACGTCGCTGGGCCTCGAGCCCGACTGCATGAGGGAGATGCTGCGCTCAACTGACTCCCCGCTGAGGGCCTGGCCGGTGCGGAGCAGGGTGAGCATCTCGCCGAAGAGGGTCTCGATCATGCCGACGTCGTGCGGGCTTCCGGTGATGGTGATCTCGTTGCCTCGCAGCAGGATGTCGGCCTGAGGGAATCCCGCCTCGACAAGTCGGAGGTACTCGTCCGATGCGCCGACGAGAGCCACCATCGGCTGGGAGTTCGGGATGGTGATGCGAGCTTGAGACTGGGGCTGATCTGATTGCGCCTGCGGCTGACCTGATTGCGCCTGCGGCTGACCTGATGTTGGAAGGGTCACTCGTTATCCCGGGGGCCAGAGGAGGTCACGTCCGCCGAGGACATGAGCATGAACATGGAACACAGTCTGCCCGGCGTCGGCACCGGTATTGAGGACGATGCGGTAGCCACCGCTGAGGCCCTCGGCCTCGGCGACCTGCGCTGCCGCTGCAAGGAGTTCGCCTGCCAGCGCCGGGTCAGCTGCGGCGATTTCGGCCGCATTGGCATGGTGGGAGGTCGGGATGACGAGGACGTGAACGGGCGCCTGCGGGTTGATGTCGCGGAAGGCAACCACCCTGTCGGTGCGCAGGACGATATCGGCGGGCACATCACCTTCGACGATTCGGCAGAACAGGCATTCGCTCATGCCGATGATCCTTGCATGTCAGCCGCCCGCCAGCGGGCGCTCGCCGAGATCGCTGTCACAGCGACTGCTCCGGCCAGTGAGGATCGCAGCACGGTCGGGCCGAGACGCACCTCCAGCGCTCCTGCATCGCGCAGACCGGCTCGCTCGACGTCGGCCAGGCCGCCCTCAGGTCCGACGACGATGACGATCTCGCCGGCAGCAGGCAGGTCTGTGTCGGCGAGGCCCGTGGTGGCCTCCTCGTGGAGCAACAGGGCGAGGCTGGCCCCCGACACCATCGCGCAGGCGTTGGGGAAGGAGGCAAGTTCGCCGATGACGGGGGTTCGCGCGCGCCGGGACTGCTTTGCCGCGGCCGCTGCTGCGGCCTGCCATTTGGCACGTGCCTTCTCGCCCTTTTCCGGCTTCCATTGCGCGATGGATCGTTGGGCGGCCCACGGGATGATGGCATCGACTCCGACCTGGGTCATGAGATCGACGGCAAGTTCGGCATGCTCGCCCTTCGGCAGGGCCTGGATGACGGTGAGGCGCAGACTTGGGAACGGTTCGTCGACGACGCTTGCTACGTCCACATCCAACGAATCGCGACGATCGACGGAGGTGACGGTTCCGCGCACGCGCCGCCCTGCACCATCGACCAATTCGATCGCCTCGCCCGGCTGCATCCGCATGACGCTCACTGCGTGCCGGGCCTCCGGGCCGACAACAGTCAGCGCAAAGCCGACCCGAGCACCGGCGAGCTCGGCGGGGGTCGCGTGGAATACAGAGGCTGTCACTTCTGGGAGAACGCGTCCTTCAGTCGGGAGAAGAGGCCGCCGGTCGCCTCATGGGAATCCGCGCCAACGCGGGCACCCTCCTCGGCACGCAGGGCGGCGAGCTGTCGCAGGAGGGCTGTTTGCTCATCGTCGAGCTTGGTCGGGACCTCGACGAGCAGATGCACGTGCAGGTCGCCGCGTGCCGGGCTGCGAAGTCGCGCAGCCCCCTTGCCGCGCAGGAGGAGCACCTCGCCAGGCTGGGTGCCCGCTCGGATGTCGAGGACCTGCTCGCCATCGAGGGTGTCGAAGGTGACGGACGTGCCGAGGGCCGCGGAGGTCATCGGCAGCGTGACTGTGCAGTGGAGTTCATCACCCTGCCGCTCGAATACTGGGTTGGGGGCGACGGCGATCTCGACATAAAGATCGCCGGCTGGTCCGCCGTTGGGGCCGACCTCGCCCTCACCGGTGAGCTGGATGCGGGTGCCGGAATCGACACCCGGTGGGATCTGAATCGTGAGGGTGCGCCGGGTGCGCACTCGGCCGTCGCCCGCGCACTCGGGGCAGGGGTGCTGGATGGTCTGACCGAAGCCCTGACACTGCGGGCAGGGTCGAGCGGTCATGATCTGGCCGAGGAATGAGCGTTGCATCTGCTGAATCTCGCCGCGTCCCTTGCACATGGCGCAGGTGGTGGCCTGGCTGTTAGGGGCGGTGCCGGCCCCGGCGCACGAACCGCAGGTGGCCGCGGTGTCGACGGTGAGGTCGCGGTTAGCGCCGAAGACGGTGTCCTCGAGGGTGATCTGGATGCGGATGAGGGCGTCTTGGCCCCGCCGGGCCCGGGTGCGCGGCCCACGCTGCGACCCGCCCCCGAAGAAGGCGTCCATAATGTCGCCAAAGTCGAACCCGCCACTGAACCCGCCACCAGCCGTGCGCGGATCGCCGCCCATGTCGTACATCTGGCGCTTCTCGGGATCGCTCAGGACCTCGTAGGCGGCCGTCACCATCTTGAACCGCTCCTGATGCTCAGGATCGGGGTTCACGTCCGGGTGCAGCTCGCGGGCGAGCTTTCGGTATGCCTTCTTGATCTCCTCGGGCGAAGCATCACGGGCAACCCCGAGCAGGGCGTAGAAATCGGTGGCCACGGGACTCACTGTTCATCCAAGATGCGGCTGACGTACTGCGCAACGGCATGTACGGCGCCCATCGTTCCGGGGTAATCCATATGGGTTGGACCGACGACGCCGAGCGACGCGACGGTCTTGTTGCCCCGGCTGTACCGGGCGGTGATGACCGAGGTCGATTCGAGGCCCTCAACGGGATTCTCATGCCCGATGCGCACAGTGACTCCGGTGCTCATCGTCTCTTCACCAAGGAGCCGAAGGAGGACGACCTGTTCCTCGAGCGCCTCGAGCACGGGCTGGATGGCAAGCGGAAACGCCTCGCCGTAGCGGGCGAGGTGAGCAGTGCCGCCGAGGATGACACGCTCATCGATGCGTTCAGTCATGGCGTCGAGCAGGGTTGCGACGATGGCGCTGGCGAGGGGCCTCAGCTCAGACGGGCACGACTCGGCGAAGTCCGCGACGGTGTCGTCGACTTGCGCTGATGGATGACCAGCGACGGCGCTGAGGAGCCGGGCGCGCAGGTCGGCGAGGGCTGCCTCGTCGACCGGCCCGGAGCATTCGATGACCCGCTGCTCGACCCGGCCGGTGTTCGCGATGAGCACCATCATCACTCGGGTCGGGCTCAGCGAGATGAGTTCGATATGGCGAACGGTGCTCTCGGTCAGGGAGGGGTACTGCACGAGCGCGACCTGTCTGGTGATCTGGGCCAGGAGTCGCACGGTGCGGATCATGACGTCGTCGAGATCAACGGCGGATCCGAGGAACTCGTGGATCGCGCGCCGTTCGGCCGTGCTGAGCGGCTTGACTCCGGAGAGTCGGTCGACGAAGTGTCGGTAACCAAGGTCGGTTGGTACTCGGCCGGCGCTCGTGTGCGGCTGGGCGATGTAGCCCTCGTCCTCAAGTGCGGCCATGTCATTGCGGATCGTCGCGGGTGAGACCCCTAGGCTGTGGCGCTCGACGAGCGCCTTTGAGCCGACCGGTTCATGGGTAGAGACGTAGTCCTCGACGATGGCGCGGAGCACGGCAAGGCGCCGATCCTCGAGCATTGCGCCTCCTTCCACACTTTGGCACTCACCTATCTTGAGTGCCAGTCTACGACGGATTCATTGGTTCGGCCGACGCGGCGGTTTGCATTATTCCTACTAATTCGATAGGAATACTCCTTATGGTCGGACTCCTTCTTATTGCCCTCGCCGGATTCGGCGCCCAGCTTGTCGACGGCTCCCTTGGCATGGGCTATGGGGTGACCTCGTCCACCCTCCTCATCGCGATCGGGCTCGCACCCGCGGCCGCGTCCGCATCCGTCCACTTCGCCGAACTCGGCACCACCGCGGTCAGTGCCTACTCCCACGTGCGCCTCGGCAACGTCGACAAGACCGTGCTGCGCCGAATCGCGATCCCCGGCGCTGTCGGCGCCTTCGCCGGTGCAACCGTCCTTGCTGGGCTCTCCACCCAGGCCGCCCGGCCGTGGGCCAGCGGACTCCTCCTCATCCTCGGCGTCTACGTCCTCATCCGGTTCAGCCGGCATCGCGTAGTGACCTTGCGCAAGGGACGTCCTGGTACCAAGCTCCTCATCCCCCTCGGCCTCGTTGGTGGCTTTGTTGACGCTACTGGCGGCGGCGGTTGGGGACCCGTCACGACTCCAGCACTCATGGTGGACGGTCGGATGGCACCGAATCGGGTCGTCGGCACGATGAACACTGCTGAGTTCGCCGTGTCCCTCGCAGCAAGCATCGGATTCATCATCGCGCTCGGGTTCTCCGCCCTCGATTGGCGCATCCTCGTCCCACTCCTCCTCGGCGGCGTCATCGCTGCGCCTATCGCCGCGAGGATCACCCACGTGCTCCCTATGCGGATCATGGGCGTGGCCGTTGGCGGACTCATCATCGCCACGAACAGCTACACGCTGCTGCGAGCGGCGGGCACGAGCGGCCAGACGCAGGGCATCGTCATGGTCTGCCTGCTAGCCGGGTGGGCAGCGGCGGTGACCGTCGTGAGCGTCCAGCACCGTCGGGCGCGCGCCCTCACCAGCGCAACGTAGGGAAGAACTGTCTGCCCCAGCCATCCCCTTGGGTCCTGCCTGAGTCAGATGCACCCCGAATCCCGATGAGTTGCGCTCTGACGGGCATCTCGTCCGGATTCGGGGTGCATCTGGCCGAACCTTCAGCTCGGCGGGCCAGCAGGTCGTGCACGAGTCCGCCTGCGAGAAGTCGTCCGCTACTCGATCAGTTCACGGACCAGTCGATCAGCGAGGAGGCGTCCGTCTCTGGTGAGGACGACGTAACCATCGGCCAGCGCGGCAGCGTCAATGAGTCCCGCATCCACGGTGCGCCGACACCAGCCTTCGTCGAGCACCTCGCTTGAGGCCAGCCCCTCGCGCATGCGCAGGGCAAGCATCACTCGCTCGACGCGCTTGTCGTCATCGGTGAGCACCTCCCGTCCGGCTTCGGGCGTCGCCCCCGAGGCGAGGGCATCGGCATAAGTTCGCGGGTGCTTGGTATTCCACCAGCGCACGCCTGCGACGTGGCTGTGGGCGCCCGGTCCGATTCCCCACCAGTCGTCGCTGCGCCAGTAGGCGATGTTGTGTCGGCACTCACCGCTCGGGCGCGACCAGTTCGATACCTCGTACCAATTCAGGCCCGCCGCTGCGAGTGCGTCGTCGATGATCTCGTAGCGGCTCGCGGCGATGTCGTCGTCGGGCATTGGCAGCTCGCCCCGGCCGATGCGACGGGCAAGGGGCGTGCCCTCTTCAACGATGAGCGAATAGGCCGAGACATGATCGACATCCGCCTCGATAACGTCGTCGAGGGTGCGCCGTAGATCGTCGTCGCTCTCACCGGGAGTCGCGTAGATGAGGTCGAGGTTTACGTGATCGAAGCCGGCAGCGCGCGCCGCTCGTGCCATGGCCAGGCTGCGGCCCGCGGTGTGGGTCCGATCCAGTACCTGAAGCACGTGTGAGGCTGAGCTCTGCATTCCGAAGGAGATCCGGGTGAAGCCCGATGCCCGCAGGGTCTCGAGCGCGGATTCATCGACGCTGTCGGGGTTGGCCTCGGTGGTGATCTCTGCGTCGGGTGCGAGGGTGAACCCCTCGCGGATCGACGCAAGGATCTCGCCGAGGGCATTCGCGCCGATGAGGGTCGGTGTGCCGCCGCCGAAGAACACCGTGGATACCTCGCGGGGGCCGAGGACTCTGGTTGCAATAGTGACCTCGCTTGCGAGCACCTTGTGGAAGGTCGCCCGCGACACGGAGTCACCGAGCTCGGTTGCGGTGTAGGTGTTGAAGTCGCAGTAGCCACAACGGCTCGCACAAAACGGTACGTGGACGTAGATCGACAGCGGCCTGACGAGTTCACTCACGGCCGGCCCTTCGTTGATTGCCCGTGCCTTCTTCGTCGCTCGCTACTTCTTTGCGGGGTCGCCGGTCGACAGCGCCGCGATGAAGGCCTCCTGGGGCACCTCCACGCGTCCGACCATCTTCATGCGCTTCTTGCCCTCCTTCTGCTTCTCAAGGAGTTTGCGCTTGCGGGAGATGTCGCCGCCGTAGCACTTGGCGAGGACGTCCTTTCGGATCGCCCGGATGGTCTCGCGGGTGATGACGCGGGCGCCGATCGCCGCCTGGATCGGCACCTCAAACTGCTGGCGCGGGATGAGCTCCTTGAGCTTCGCGGTCATGAGAACCCCGTAGGCCATGGCCTTGTCGCGGTGCACGATCGCGCTGAACGCATCGACCGGCTCGCCATGCAGGAGGATGTCGACCTTGACGAGATCGGCCTCCTGCTCGCCCTGCAGTTCGTAGTCGAGGGAGGCATAGCCGCGCGTTCGGCTCTTGAGATGGTCGAAGAAGTCGAAGACGATCTCCGCGAGCGGCAACTGGTAGCGCAACTCGACCCGCTCCTCAGACAGGTAGTCCATGCCCTGCATCGTGCCGCGGCGCTGCTGGCACAGCTCCATCACCGTTCCGACGAACTCACTGGGCAAGATGACGGTGGCGCGCACGATCGGCTCGAAGATCTTGGAGATCTTCTGGGTCGGAAACTCGCTCGGGTTTGTCACGACGATCTCAACGCCGTCATCCCCCAAGACGCGGTAGATGACGTTGGGGGCGGTCGAGATGAGGTCGAGGTTCGCCTCGCGCTCAAGCCGCTCCCGGACAATTTCCATGTGGAGCAGGCCAAGGAACCCGCAGCGGAATCCGAAGCCGAGCGCGAGGGAGGTCTCCGGCTCGTAGACGAGCGCTGCGTCATTGAGTTTGAGCTTGTCGAGGGAGTCGCGAAGTTCTGGGTAGTCGGAGCCGTCGATCGGATACAGCCCCGAGAACACCATGGGCATGGGATCGCGATAGCCGCCGAGCGCCTCGGTCGCCCCATGCTGAGAGAGCGTGATGGTGTCGCCGACTCGAGACTGGCGGACATCCTTCACCCCGGTGATGAGGTAGCCAACCTCGCCGACGCCGATGCCCTTGGACGGCACCGGATCTGGCGAGATGACCCCGACCTCGAGGAGTTCGTGGACCTCGCCGGTCGCCATCATGCGGACCTTGTCGCGGGTCGCAATTCGGCCGTCAACGACGCGGACGTAGGTCACGACGCCGCGATAGGTGTCGTAGACCGAGTCGAAGATGAGCGCGCGTGCCGGGGCGTTCGGGTCGCCGATCGGCGGCGGGATATCGCGAACGATTCGCTCGAGGAGATCGGGCACGCCCAGACCGGTTTTGGCGGAGATACGTAGAACTTCGTCGGGATCGCATCCGATGATGCGGGAGATCTCGGCGGCGTACTTATCGGGTTGCGCTGCCGGGAGGTCGATCTTGTTCAGGACCGGGATGACGGCGAGGTCGTTCTCGAGCGCGAGGTAGAGATTCGCGAGTGTTTGCGCCTCAATGCCTTGCGCGGCGTCGACGACGAGCACCGCACCCTCGCATGCAGCAAGCGAGCGAGAGACCTCGTAGGTGAAGTCGACGTGGCCGGGGGTGTCGATCATGTTGAGGACGTAGTCGACGCCGTCGAGTCCGACGTACGGGAGCCGCACCGCCTGCGATTTGATGGTGATCCCGCGCTCGCGCTCGATGTCCATGCGGTCGAGGTACTGCGCTCGCATCTGCCGGGGGTCGACAATGCCGGTCTGCTGGAGCATCCGGTCGGCAAGGGTCGACTTGCCGTGGTCGATGTGGGCGATGATGGAGAAGTTCCGGATCACCGACGGGTCGGTGGCACCGGGCTGCTCGACTGGCACGTGGATCCTCACGAGATGGCGCTCCTTGGCCCCTTAGGGAGGGCTGAGGGCGGGGCTGATTTGGGCTGAGGCCAGCCTACGGGTAATCTGGGGTGCTGCCTCACCTAGAGGCGCATCATTGCCCCTGACATAAACTGACCCAGACATAAGACCCAGACGTAAAGAGGATTGCCCCGTGGCGAACATCAAGTCGCAGATCAAGCGTAACCGGACCAATGAGAAGGCCCGCATGCGCAACAAGGCCGTGAAGTCATCACTGAAGACGGCTGTGCGCAAGTTCCGCGAGGCAGCCGAGGCCGGCTCCGCCGATGCGATTGCGCTCGGCCGTGAGGCCAACCGGGCACTCGACAAGGCCGCGAGCAAGGGCGTAATCCACGCCAATCAGGCCGCGAACCGCAAGTCGTCGATCAACAAGCGCGCCGCAGCCATCTAAGTTTCAGCGAAAGCCCCGTAAGGCAGCGGCTCTCGATCTTCCCTTCGGGGAAGATCGAGAGCCGCTGTTGTTTTCCATGCTGTCGGCACGCCGGTGACCTACTCGTCGTCTTGCAGAGTCATTCGCAGCAGCCCGGGCACTCCTGAGCTGGGGTACTCCGCGAAGCCGTTGCGCCCCAGGAATAGGCGACTACGGATGTTCCGCTCTCGCACAAAAGCGTTGATGAAGGTCACCCGCTCCGGCCTCAGACGGATGTCGGCAAGCGCGGTATCGAGAAGGACGTCGCTGACACGTGCACCGTTCGCGTCACAGCACCCCTGCCAGTTCGTGCTGACCGCAATAGCACTCAGCCGCCTAGTGAGGAAGGTGCCGTCGATGCCCGTGGCGATGGAATCCTCAAGCGTGTGTGCTGCGATACCTGCAAGCGCACTCGCGTCGTCGAAGAGGAGAAGTACTCGCTCATCCATCTCGGTTGGGAACGCCGCCCACGCGATTGCATCGTGACGGACCCATGTCTCAGCCTCCACCTCCCAAGCGGCGTTCGGCGAGGCGCATCGGAATCGTCTCAGCACTGACTCGTGCTTACTGGTGGCCGCCAAGGCGGTCCAATCGGCGGTCACCCTCGGACCGGAACCGCCGCCGATTGTCGAGTGCGTCTGCGCTTCATGGGTGCGGTAAGGGCTGCTTCGGGCACGATAAACGGCTCCTTGGTGCGGGCGAACGGGTTAAAGGCGGTCTCACCCTCGCCAGACAGTTCGAACCCGGGCAGGAGGTCCAGTACAAGCTGCCCCGCAGAAGTCACTTCCGTGAACAGGGCGACGACGGAACCACACTCACCAAGGCCAAGGCTGCTCGCCATCTGCCGAGGGACACGAACATCGCTGCCCAGCGTCATGTGGATGACTGACTCCAGTGCGCCTTGAGAAACGAGTACCCCCATACGGCCAGCGTCTGACCGCATCCGCAGTTTGGTTCGCAGCCCACTGGTCTCCTTGGCAAGGGCACTGGTGAGGTGCCACACCAACGGGTAGTCGTTGCGGTCAGGCATGCGCCCGGCCACGTAGTCCTCGACAACCTGGCGAGGCAAGTGACGCAGCAGGGTCACCAGTTCCTTCATCGACGTGCTGTTCTCTATCTGCTCGGCGGCCAGCGCTGCACCTCGCGCCTCGTCCCAAAGGTCCTGGCGTGCCAGCCTCGCACTGTCGAAGTTCAGCGAAGAGAACACCTGATACTTGCCCGCAATCCGCCCGCCGGAGTGAACAATCAACCGCACACCAGCGGTCACCGAGTGCTTACGACGCAGGGTCCGAAACGGCGACTCGGCATCAGCACCCGACCCCGGCCTGAACCCACGCACGAGGGCATCCCGCTCGACCAAGGGCAATGCTGACAACTCCATTAAATGATCCTATCTCTATGACGCTGCTTCGTCGTTATTGACTGTGCCGGGGCGGCTGGCAACCGCAACCCATCCGACCGGTAGCTGTGAAGCGGGCCGGGCCGCCGGATGTCGTGGCTCGATAGCGGTCAGTTCACGGCGTACGGGTTGCGGCAGCTGCTTCACGGACGCGGACGGGGCTTTCCGTGTGCATGTTCCCGTTTCCAGCGGTATTGCTTCAGCCGTCGCTTCGCAAAGTGCGGTTGATCTGGACGAGCCTGTCCCGAGTCTCGTTGACTCGGGGGCCGCAACTTCCGAGAAGGGCCATGACCGCGGTTGCGTCGCGGTCCGCGTAGAAGTCACGCATGGTCTCGTTGAACTCCTCGCGCGCCTGGGCAGGAACGAGAACAGCGTGCGCCCCGGCAGCGAGCAGCAACCCGTTCATCATCGCGCGGGCCGTGCGCTTGTTCCCGTCGAAATAAAACTGATTGTCAGCAGCGAATAGGAAGTAGGCAGCGGCCTTGTCGAAAGGAGTCTCACACTCCTTGAGCGCATGAAGGCCGCTCAAGAACAGGGTGCTCAGATTGGCTCCCCCTCCCCTCGGAAGTGTCCGGATTCCAAGGCCTCACCGGTAGCGATCGCGGCGTGCAATGCGTCCGACGTGGCCTTGTTCAACGCGAAGGCCCCATCGAGCAGGGTTTGCACCCCTGGGTAGGTGAATGACGCTGGCCGTGTCGACCGGCCGCAAGGCATCAGGTCGATCCCAGTGAAAGCCCAGTGCTCGAAACATATCGTTGTCAGACACGGGGCGCCCTCCTTCGACGACTGGGGTGCTCCGGTTCAGTTTCGGGCGGTGATCGCGCTGACGAGGCCGCCATGGACGAACTCAAGGACGGTGGCGATCTCGTGGTCGGTATCGCACTCCCCCGACTCGATCCGGGCAATCGACACCTCGACGACGCCCCACACGTAGCGAGCGAGTTGGCCGGGATCGACATCTCCCATGGCGGCAAGGGCCTCATGCAAGGGTGCGATGAGACTGCGGTGCATTGACTGAACCTCGGCACGACGTGCGGGTGGCAGGTCAATGGCGCCGGCGGCCCGCACCAGCGCATGGCGTCCGGCCGCGGCGTAGTGCAGGACTGCTGTCGTCCAAGCGGTCACTCGTGCCACCGGATCGTCCACCGTGGAGGTCACCCGCTCAAGGGAACTGGCCCACTCCGCGAGTTCGTCGACAAGAACATCGGCGATCAGGTCGGCGGCGCTGCTGTAGTACTCGTACACCGCTGATCTCGAAAGGCCCACTTCAGCGGCAACCTGGGCGACGGTGAACGTGGAGTCCCGGACGATGAGGACGGCTGCGGCCTCGAGGAGTTGGGCCCGACGCTGCTCGCGATGCTCCGCCACTGTGGCGGCGCTGATCTTGGGCATGGTCCTCATTGTGCCCTGATACGAGAACTTCCGCCTGCCGCGTCCACACAAATCCGACGAGGCCCTCCAACCGGAGGGCCTCGTCGTCATTTCCATCGGCGCCAGACGGCTACTTCGTGAGTCGGAATACCTGGGTGGTGACGAGCGGCTTGGTATTCGCCCCGCCTGTCGACACGATGCGCACCGTGCAGGTTCCGAACGGCTGCAGCGCAGCGATCATCGTCGGCGACAGCACGGAGCATTGGTCCGAGGTGAGGATGGTTGGCTTGAGACCTGAGCTCAAGGTCACCTCCATCGCGACCGGGGCCGCCGCCGACACCTTGGGGGTAGACCCCTTGGCTACGACCCTGCTCACGAGTTTGATCGTCGCCACATCAGTGGCTCGGTCTGCCTTCACCGGTGAGAACACCGTCGGGAAGATCCTCATGTAAGCGGGGTTCGCGCTATCCCGGCCGGCTCCCAGCACGTAAACCGCGCAGGTCGTCAACCTCGCATTCCCTGTGTCGACACGGCAGTCGACCGACTCGCCCACGGATGCGCCTGCGGTTGGATTCGGGTCGGTTCCGAAGAACTCACCGTTTAACTTGAACGGGATACCCACTGTCGCACGGGCGTCCGGCGTGGCGGTGAGGTAAGCGAGGCTGTCGATCGACGAGTCGCAGAGCGTCGGGGCGGACCGCGGATCGGCGGGCACCTTGCAGTGCAGCGCGTAGAGGCCGACATTTGCCGGCAGGTTTACGACATCGACCCGCTGCATTGACGACGGCGCCAGGTTCACGAGCGACGTGTAGTTGCGCTGGCCGGCAATCGTGGCGTTGTAGACCGCGTCTGCAGCTATGGCTGGGGAGGCCAATGCGCCCAGTGCGAGAGCGCCAATGGCGACGGCGCCAGCTGCGGTGCTGAGCGCTCCAAGACCAGTGTGGGTGCGTCGGGACATGTGTGGATCTCCTTTGATGGTTGGTGTGTTGACCGGTCAGTTGGGTCGAGCGTCATCACTATCGAAACGCCACGGGCACGAAAACGTCAAAGCGTCGGTCCCCTGAATGGAGGTGGTCGGCGCGCGTGACGATCGAGCACGACACGGTCCGGCAGTCGACGGTCCCGATGGTTGAGGACACCGAGATACGAACCTTGAAACGGCCGCCCTTGGCGAAGGGGGTCGCCAGTTTCTGGCCGTATGGGGGCGGATTCGACGAGATCCAGGCGGAGGCGGCGTTGGCCCCGGTCATGTTCACTCCGCCACCGCAGGGTGACGGCTTCTGCCTGACCTGCGGCGTCACGCACAGGGCCACATAGATCCCGACTGTCCGGTCGTAGCCTCGGCCGGTCACGGTGACCGTCGCTCCGGCCGGATCAAGCGCGGTCGTTGGCGTGACAGTGAGAACGAGGCCCGTCGGGGTCCTTACCGTCTCGACTGGCACGCTCGCCTGGGCGGTCTGCGACGAAACTGCCACCACGGTCAGCGAGGCGAGGAGCCCAAGTGATGCAGCGCAGACTCGAGAACCGAAGCGTCTCGTCGTCGTGGGCATGATGTGACGTTAGAGCGGGTCCGCTCAATTCCGCCCGACACAGTGTCGGGGTCATGCCGACGCCGCATCGGCAACAGTCACCGAAGATGAAGGCCAGCCTCCGAGTCCGGCCCAACTGCGTCCTGAAGTGGGTCGGGATCCGACTCCCAGACCCACGGCGCGAAGGTGGCGAACTCCCCTGCCGACATCGACTCCCACGTGCGAGGCTCAATGGTGATGCGGAAGCCGGAATCGCGCGTAACGGTCGCGGAGATTTCGTTACCCAGCTTCATGGACCCGGCTGCGACGGCATGCCCATCGAGATCACCCGTCGCCTTCACCAGCAGCCCTGCGGACTTGGCGCGGTCCAAACTGAGCATCGGGCAGAGTGTCACACTCAACTCCGAACACCTCACGAGCCACATGTCGGTCGCGTGCACGAGTTTGACTTGAAGTGTCCGCTCCCCACCCTTTGCAGCTGACCGTGCGTACCTGGCCACGATGTTGGCGGCTTTCCCCAGTACATGCTCTTCTGCAGCATCGGGGTGCGGCGTGCGGGCGTACCGTCTACCTGCCCAAGCTCGAAGCCTTTGCTGCTGCCTTCCGGTCAACGGCCGGAGGGTTCTCACATCGGGAGCCAGAAGGGCCTCCTTCAGCACAGAAGTGACAAATCGCTGATTCGCCACCGGGAAGAAGGGCTCCGACTTCGACCTGCCGGTGGCTACACGCAACTTCGGATCCGGAAGCGGGAAATCGCGCGGGCTATACCCGCCGTTACGCAACTGCCGATAGCGACCTTCATCGACCAGGGTGACAGGACACACGACCAGACATGGTTCGACGGCGGGGTCGCGGGCAATGTCGCACTCCTGACTAAGAATGACGTACCAGCCGATCTCACTCACGACAAGAAGATTCCAGACGTCGTCGGGCGCCTCGATTCCGACCGCGGCAAGATCCACCGACGGCCCCCGGCCCACGATGTTGACGACTCCGACGCTGATCAGGTCGCCTTGTGCGACCGACGGAAGCAACTGCATGAGCCTGTCGCCGTCGCGCCTATCCAACGGCGTTATCACGCGCCCACGGTCTCCAGTCGAGATGACCGCGCACCGCACAGTAATTGCCAAAGCGCCGTGTGGACGGCACTGTTCTCCGGCGGAATCGCATCCGCTCGCCGCGATTGCGAAGGCAGCTCTGGACGGGAGCCAGTCAACTCGACAGCCTCTGCCAGGTGCGCGCGATCCGGAGGTGTCGATCCAAATTCCAACTCTCGCTCAGCCAGCGGGCGCAACAGTAGCCTCACGTCCGTCGTGGTCGCTTTCGGCTCCAAGGCTGCTTGGACCTCGGCAACGTCGAACCGGCGATGTCCACCCGGAGTGACACTAAAAGGGATCCTCCCATTGCGCGCATAGGCCTGAATCGTCGCGGGGCTCACGTTCAGGGCGGCACCAACAATCTTCGACGTCACTGATCTCTCGGTCGACATCCGCACCTCTCTCACGGTTACCACGGTTATCACGTTTCTCAGCATTCTACGTTAGCCGATTGTCGCGGGCAAGCAGCCTCTTCGCTGGACCCACAACGTTCGGAGTCATGCCGACGCCGTATCGGAACGCTCCCCCGCTCGCTTGACGATAATCAATTCATGCCACGGTGGACGGGGACGATGACGCTCGCCGCGGCCTTGGCGTCACTGCTTGCAGCCTGCGGAGGAACGACTGGCCAAGAGCCCGCGTCATCTCCGGGCGCCACCGACACCGCATCACGCGGGAGTGTTCGCACAATCACCTCTGCTGACATCTCGATGCCCACGAGCAGCGCCTCACGGGGGCCATCATCCGCCGGGGCACAGCGGATCGTCTCGCTCGCAACCGGCGTCGGGGAGACCCTCGCGGCGTTCGGCGCCAGCGAGCAGGTCGTGGGTCGCGATGAGACAAGCAATGTCCCGTCCATCAGCGGCGCACCGATCGTCACGAAGGCTCACGCCGTGAGTGCCGAGCGGGTGCTCGCGCTCAAGCCAGACCTCGTGCTCGTTGATGCGTCGACCTCGCCCCCCGAGGCCCTCGACCAGATCCGGGCAGCCGGGGTGCGGGTCGTGGAGGTGCCTGAGGCATGGACGCTCGCCGACATCGGCCCGCGGACGGCCGCCGTCGCCGCTGCAATCGGCGCATCAACCGCCGACGCCGACAAGGTCGCCGCCGAGGCCACCGGGCGCTCCTTCGCAACCCCGAATGGGCCGAGGGTTGCCTTTCTCTACCTGCGCGGCACTTCAGCCGTCTATCTCATCGGCGGCAAGGGCTCGGGAGCCGATGCGCTCATCGAGGCTGCGGGCGGCACCGATGTCGGCGCCGCTGCGGGCCTAGACCCATTCGTTCCCCTCACTCCCGAGGCCTTCGCAACCCTGCAGCCCGACGTCGTTCTCGTCATGACGAAGGGGCTCGAATCCGTCGGCGGTGTCGATGGTCTGGTGTCCCTGCCCGGCGTGGCCCAGACACCAGCGGGTGCGAACCGGCGCGTGATCGCGGTTGATGACACGCTCCTGCTCTCCTTCGGCCCGCGCACCGGCAGGCTCGTCGAAGCCCTGCACTCTGCTCTGAGCGACGTCGGTTGAGCCGTCGCTGGCAATGGGTGACCCTCACCCTCGCACTGGCCCTCATCCTCGCCGCCGGCGCGGCGCTTCTCATCGGCGTCGCCGCAACCTCCCCGGAGGTGGTGTGGAATATCCGCGCACCGCGCATCGCGATGGCCGTCATCGTCGGTGCCGGACTTGCCGTCGCTGGGGCCCTCATGCAGGGGTCACTCGGCAATCCGCTCGCCGACCCCGCCCTCGTCGGCGTATCCGGGGGTGCCGCGCTCGGTACGGTAGCGGCCGTAGCGGTCGGTGGCGCTTTCAATACCGGGTTCGCGTCACTCGCCGCGTGCATTGGGGCAGCGGGTGCGGTGGCCGTCGTCGTGGCAGTATCCGTCCGCGATTCGCGTCCCGAGGTCGTCACCCTCCTCCTTGCCGGCGTGGCGGTCACCGCATTCACGACAGCGGCACTCGCAGTCCTCGTGTCAATGAGTGACGTCGCCGGTGCGCGCTCGGTGACCTTCTGGACCACCGGAAGTCTGGCGCTGTCGACCTGGGGCGGGGTGCTCTCCGTGGCCCCGTTCGCCGTCATCGGCCTTGCCCTCGCTGCAACAACCCCCCGCTCGCTTGACGCGCTGTCCCTCGGCGATCGCGCGGCGCAGGCGGTAGGAGTTGACGTTGCGGGCGCACGGTACCGAGCCCTCGCGGCAGTCGTGCTCCTTGTCGCTGCCGGGGTCGCGACGGTAGGGATCATCGCGTTCGTCGGGCTGCTCGTCCCGCATGCGGTCCGATCGGTTATCGGACCTCAGAACGGACGTCTGCTCGTGGTGAGTGGGCTCGCAGGGGCGCTCCTCGTCCTCGCCGCCGACACCCTCGCGAGGGTTGTTGCGAATCCAATCGAGATCCCCATCGGCGCCGTGACCGCCCTCATCGGCGCGCCAGCATTCTTTGTCCTCCTCCGGCGCACCCGGGCTCAGCAGGGTGGCTGGGCGTGAGCACAAATGGCGTGAACATCTCGGGCGAGTCGGCGCCCCTCGAGTTGCGCGGAGCTGGCCTCGGTAGCGGCAGCGACGTCCGTCTGCGTCCCACCGACCTGTTGTTCGAGCCCGGAACCGTCACCTCGATCATCGGCCCGAATGGCTCGGGCAAGTCGACCCTCCTTGGACTCATGTCGGGCGATACCCGACCGACTTCGGGTCTGGTGCTCATGAACGGGAACCAAAGCGCCAACCTGAACGCGACGATGCTTGCGCGTCATCGGTCGCTGCTCGCGCAGGACACGGCGGTTTCCTTTCCGTTCCTCGTTCATGAGGTCGTGGCCTGGGGCAGGCTTGCCTGGCGGCGCACCCCCTCAGCGGGCGATGATGGCCCGATCATCGATGCGGCGATCGAATCCCAGGGCCTCGCTGCGCTGCGCGACCGCCGGGTAACTGAACTCTCCGGCGGCGAGCAGACTCGTGTTCACCTCGCCCGGGTCATCGCCCAGCGAACCGCCCTGATGCTCCTCGACGAGGCCGACGCCGACCTCGACCTCGTCGGCCGCAGCCACTTGGACGAGACGATCGCAGCGCTCGCCCTCGAGGGCCGGACGATCGTGCTCGTGAGCCATGACATCAATCGTGTTGCGCGCCTGAGCCAGCGACTCATCGTGATCAGCGCCGGCGGCGTCACTGCCGATGGACCGCCACAGGAGGTGCTCACTGCAGGCATTCTCGGTGCCGCATTCGGCGCGACCGTCGAAGTGGGGAACGACGATGGACACCCGGTGGTGCGACTGCCTGCGACTACGCGCCGCGGCCCGATGCCTGGATGATGAGCCGCTCGAGAGCCATGCGCTTTTGCTCTGAGTCCAAGCTTGATCCCTCGATGACCCCGCCCTTGAGCGCACCATCGGCATCTGCGAGCGCCACCGCAGAGGCCGCGAGCCGCCGCTGGTCACCGCTCCACCCAGCCCACTGACGCCGGAGCGTCTTTACCTGCCACGGTGGGACGCCAGCTTCACGCGCAACGTCTTGCTCCGACGCCCCGGCCCCGACCCCAGCGACCCGGACGATGCTGCGCAACCCGGCGGCGAGCGCGGACACCGTTGCGACCGCCACGTTGTCGGATGACTGCATCGCCCAACGCAGGGACCGGAAGGCGTCGACGGATCGCCTATCCCACACGGCATCGGAGATCGCGAAACCGCTCACCTCGGCGACACCGCCGAAGTAGGAGCGGACGTCATCAGCAGTGACTGGGTCGGTCTCGACATCGCTCATGAGTTGGGAGACTGCTGCGGTGAGAAGCCGAAGATCTTGGCCGATGGCGTCGTAGAGGACTGTGAGCGCATCCGGAGCCATATGGCGCTTGTGGGACGCCACTTCGCGGGCGAGGTAGTCGAGGGTCTCCTTGCCGCGCTTGAGCGCAGCACACTCAATCTGCACAGCGCCCGCTTTGCGCAGGGCGTCCATCAAGTTCTTGCCCTTGACCACCCCCGGGTGGGTCACGATGAGCCACACCGTGTCGGACTCCATCGCGATGAGCTCGCGCAGAGCCTCATCAACCTCATCGGAAGCCGAGTCGGCCCCCGTCACCACGAGGATTGTGGAGTCGCCAAAGAGGGTCGGGGCCCCGGCATCGCGAATGATGACGCCGCCGTCAGGGCTGCTCGCGACCACCGTCACCTTCTGGGCGTCGCGCTCCTGGCCGCGGATTGCCGCAACCGTCTGGCTCACGGCCGCATCGACGAGCGCAGCCTCCGCGCCGAAGGCGATCGTGATGCGGGACGGTGTCGATGAACGAGCCATAATCGTCAGCATGCCACGAGAGCCTGACAGGCCCGAACTCCGAGGTCATGGTGAACGAACACCTTCAAGAACAGGGACACTGGAAATCATGACCGACCTGCAGAAGTGGCTGCCGAGGGGTGTAGAAGCGATCAACGCTTGGCAGGATACGTATGGAGCCTTCGACCAGCACCCCTCCCTCGTTGTCTCCGATGAGGTGCTCGGCAGGGCTTTTAACGAACTCACGGAGCGACTGCGCGACAACTATCCGTTCGGTCACCCGCGCTACGTGGGCCAGATGCTCAAGCCCCCTCATCCGGCGGCCATCCTCGGCTACACGACCGCCATGCTCATCAACCCGAATAACCACGCGCTCGACGGCGGCCCTGCCACCGCCCAGATGGAGAAGGAGGTCGTTGCTCGGATCGCGACGATGTTCGGGTTCGAGCAGCACCTCGGCCACCTGACCTCGAGCGGGACCATCGCGAATCTCGAGGCGCTTTGGGCTGCTCGCGAGTGCCACCCGGGCAAGCGCATCGCCTACAGCGTCGATGCCCACTACACGCATTCGCGAATGTGTCAGGTCATAGGCGTTGAGGGAGTCTCCATCGACACCGACGACTCGGGGCGGATGGATCTCAGCGCCCTCGAGCAGTCGCTTGAGAGTGGGACCATCGGCACCGTCGTGGCCACACTCGGCACGACCGGGCTGGGTGCCATCGATCCGTTGCGAGCCATCGTCAATCTCTCCAGGGCTCACGGTGCCCGCGTCCATGTTGATACTGCCTACGGGGGCTTCTTCAGCCTCATCGCCGACGACTCACCAGATGGGGTGTCGAGCGAGCCATTTGCTGCCATTCGCGATGTCGACAGCATCGTCGTCGATCCGCATAAGCATGGCCTGCAGCCCTATGGCTGCGGGGCGGTCATCTTCTCCGATCCGAGTGTTGGCCGCTTCTATGTCCACGACTCGCCGTACACGTACTTCAGTTCCGATGAACTGCACCTCGGCGAGATCTCCCTCGAGTGCTCGCGGGCGGGCGCCGCTGCAGCCGCGCTCTGGCTCACCCTCGAGGTCATCCCCCTCACCGATGCAGGTCTTGGCCAAGTGCTCCGCGCGAATCGTCGGGGCGCGCTTGAGTGGCAGCGACTGCTCAACTCATCTGATGAGATGACTGCCTTCCAGCCACCGGCACTCGACATCGTCACGTACTTTCCGACCCGCGATCGAATGTCCACGATCGACGACGCGAGCAAGGCGCTCTTCCATGCCGCCGCCGACTGCGACCCATCCGAGCAGATCCATCTCGCCACCTACACGGTCAAGGGGCGGGATCTTGCGATGCGGGGCCACGAGGTCGAGAACGACGCTGCCAAAGCACGCATCATGCGCAGCACCGTGATGAAGCCCGAGAGCGAGGCCCACATCCCAGCAATTCATGCGCGCCTGTGCGAGCTCTCTCGAGAATAGGCTGACGACGAATTCAGAACGAATGCATTGAGCCATATGACGATTGAGGCAAGGGCTATGCCTCTGTGCTCCTTCCGCTCATTGTCGTGTGACGCTTCCAAACCTATGAGTCGCTTGCGAGCGAACAAATTCCAGCAGAAGGTCAGCTGCCGCCCGGGCATGTCTTCCGTTGCCATTCGGGAACGATCGTCGAGGACTCAGCTCACGGGCATCACCTGCCACTTGGGCTGCAGTCGGTATGCCAGAGTCCCGCACGA
The DNA here is from genome assembly GCA_945877545.1 of Bifidobacterium breve. GTDB lineage: Bacteria > Actinomycetota > Actinomycetes > S36-B12 > S36-B12 > WLND01. The sequence goes on from CAMCSO010000017.1 coordinate 23,437, forward strand.
TCGTGCCAGATCGATGCCTGCTGCTCGAGTAAGGCAGCGGTGACGTGGTCTGACGCCTTCTGGTCCTCGAGTGCCATCGTGTGCGTGACTCGGGAAACGAATGCACGCGATTTGTGTCGTGACTGCTCGTCGACCTGATCCGTCCAGTGCCGTCCGCGGGATGAGCGCGTAGACGAGATCGCAGTCAAGCGCGGCTCGCGCCTCGCGTCGCATCCCGGCCGTTGACACCCGTGCCACGCAGTCCCCGTATCACCACTTACAATGCGGCGTATTGCCTCCCTTTCAGGCAGAGTAATGCTTGATAACATCAACTTGTCAGGCATTCCAGAACGTGCCTAGGCAGTGATCGTCATGCTCACCCCGAGTGTTAGCGAGTGAGCCAATCACGCTTTAGCGGGCAGTTCGCGGCTGCCCCTCTGATGATTTTGGTGAGGTGCTTGCGGCTTACTGCGAGGGTTGCAGCGGAAGGCGTCTAGGCACAGGGGTCCGGCACGGGACGAGCGAAGTCCCGGTGTCGGCCATAACTGCTGCGCCGGCTGGTGGACTGAGGGCGCGAGCTCCTAGTTCCTCGGACCCCTTGAGCCCTCATAGTGTGAGTGGCGTACCTGTCAGGGGCATGCACTAGAACTGAAGACAGGAGGCTCGATGGCACGAACACGACGTCCAGTTCACATCCTGATCCGGGCTGGGGCCAACTCACTGACCCCCGACCATGTCCGCCGGCAGGCGGCTCTTGCTGAGGAAGTTCTGGGCTGGTCGGGAATCTCGACAGTAGGTGTGTGGGCCGGCGAAGACCCGGAGGACGTGTGGGACACAGACGACAAGCTGAGCACCCGCAATGCCATCTGGGTCGCTGAACGGACAACCTTGGAGGCACACGGGTTCACGGTGGTGAAGACCACAGCCAACCCGCGCCACTTCACCGTGGCGCTGCCTGACACGACCAACGCAACCATCGATCTGCTCCGCTCGCTCATGGAGCCACGGAGCCGGTAGGGCTGCCGTAGTGCCTCAAGTCAAATTGCCCGCGAAACATGTTGCTTGCCAATGAAGCACCGAGAGGAGACAATCATGGCCATGAGAGAGCCAGTAGCCGTCTTCTTCGCCGACCTGAATCTGTCGGTTGACGAATGGCAGTCTGGCACGACGTGGAC
>CAMCSO010000018.1 GCA_945877545.1 Bifidobacterium breve
GTCACTCAGCAATTCCTCAAAGGCCCGCATCGGTCTACCCAACTGGGCGCTCTACACGGTCCCAACGACAGCAGCCTCCCCCTACTTCACTGACATCACCGTCGGCACTAATGACCTCTATGAGGTCGGCTGCTGCACCGCTGCAACCGGATTCGATCCCGCGAGCGGGTGGGGCTCCTTGCAATTCAGCGCCATCGCAGACTTCTACCGCAGCAAGTTGACCGTCACATCACCGTGACCGAGTCCCGTAACGACGACGTCAGTGGTTCCCTTAATTCTTTCGAGGGTTTCGGGTGAATTGTGGAGGTTAGGAGACTCGAACTCCTGACTTCTGCCTTGCAAAGGCAGCGCTCTACCAACTGAGCTAAACCCCCTCGGCGGTTCCGAGGCCTTGCATCGTGACGATGTTCAATTGCCTTGCCTTTAGCGGAGATCTGGCTCCGAGGTCGCCTCGGACCACAGGTCCTGCTCTGCCTTTTTCGCAGTGACCTGTCGGTACACAACGTATCCAACACCAGCAAGGGCAGCGAGGAGCAGCAGTTTCTTCACGTGGGCCTAGGTGGACTTGAACCACCGACCTCTTCCTTATCAGGGAAGCGCTCTAACCAAGCTGAGCTATAGGCCCGTTCCGAGGGTGCGGCTGATCAGGTTACCGGACAAGGACTCGGTAGCACCAATCCCCCTCAATCTGCCACCCTTCCGTGGTCATTGATGGTCGGTGAGGACGACTTCGATGCCACCCGTGAGACCCACGGTGAGGTTGTACATGAACGCAAAGATTGTTGCGAGAATCGATACGAGAATGACCTCAACTGAGGCAAGGACGATCGTCACCCCGAGCACCCGGGAGAAGTCCAGCACACTCATGAGGTCGAAGTTCGCTTGCGAATTGCCCACCACCTCGTTCACGTTACGTGACAGGGTTTCGAACACGCCCAGTGAGTTGAGGGCGAGCCACAGCACTGAAACTGAAACCACAATGATGATTCCGACCGCAATCGCAAGCATGAATGCTGCCTTGGCCACAGACCAAGGGTCAACCCTCGATAGGTAGAGGCGGGCCTGCCTACTACCGGGTGTGGATTGCTGGGTCACGTTGTCTCCTCAATCACGGTGACCTCCTCATCCTCGTGCTCATCTTCGTGCTCAGCCCCGCGAGCAACGGCTACAACGGTGTCCTCGCCGGTGAGATTCATCAGGGTGACCCCCATCGTGTCGCGCCCAGATGGGCGGATTTCCTCGACCCTGGTGCGGATCACGACGCCGTTCGAAGCGATGGCGAAGATCTGGTCACTTGCCTGACACACCATGGCGCCCACGAGGGACCCACGCGCCTCGGTGAGGCGCATGGCGCGCACACCGAGGATGCCTCGTCCCTTAGTCGCCCACTCACTCACCGGTGTGCGCTTGGCGAAGCCACCATCGGTAATCGTGACAACGAAGGTGTCAGGCTGCACAACCTCCATGGAAAGCAGTGCATCGCCGGCGCGGAATCGCATGCCGATCACGCCACTCGTGGCACGGCCCATTGGCCGAAGGGTGTCGTCGTTGCCCGAAAATCTCGCTGACATACCCTTGCGAGACACGAGGAGGAGTTCGTCCTGATCTGAAACTAGTCGCGCTGAGATGAGTTCATCTTCATCGCCGAGGTTGATCGCGATGATCCCACCCTGGCGGTTCGTGTCATAGTCGGAGAGTTTCGTCTTCTTGACCATCCCACGTCGCGTTGCGAGGACTAAATTCTCGCCCGCCTTGTAGTCGTCTATCGCAAGGACCTGGGTGATCGCCTCATCTGGTTGGAAGGCAAGCAGATTGGCGACATGTTGCCCGCGAGCGTCGCGCCCAGAGTCCGGGAGTTGGTAGGCCTTCGCTCGGTAGACCCGGCCCTTGTTTGTGAAGAAGAGAATCCAGTGATGGGTCGTGGTGACGAACAGGTGCTCGACGACGTCGTCTTGACGCAGCGCTGCTCCCTTCACGCCTCGGCCACCACGACGCTGGGCCCGGTAGAGATCAGCCTTTGTTCGCTTGGCATAGCCGCCTGAGGTAATCGTTACGACGACGTCCTCGACGGCAATGAGGTCCTCATCGTTGACATCGCCATCCCAGGAGATGAACTGGCTTCGGCGCTCGTCACCGAATTTGGTGGTGACCTCTGCAAGTTCCTCGGAGATGATCGATCGCTGCCGGGCCTCGTCCGCAAGAATGTCGTTGTAATCGGCAATTTTTGCGGTTAATTCATCGAACTCGTCAATGATCTTTTGGCGCTCGAGAGCAGCAAGTCGACGAAGTTGCATGTCGAGGATGGCTGTCGCCTGGATTTCGTCAAGTTCGAGCAGTCCCATGAGGCCGGTGCGAGCGTCGTCGACTGTCGCCGACGCACGGATGAGGGCGATGACCTCGTCGAGTGCATCAAGGGCCTTGAGGTAACCGCGCAGGATATGCGCACGTTCCTCGGCCTTGCGGAGGCGATATCTCGTGCGGCGCTGCAGCACCTCGATCTGATGGCTGATCCAGTAACGAATGAACTGCTCGAGGGTGAGGGTCCTTGGGACACCATCAACGAGAGCGAGCATGTTGGCGCCGAAGTTGTCCTGGAGTTGGGTGTGCTTGTAAAGCTGGTTCAGGACGACCTGCGCCACCGCATCGCGCTTGAGATCGATGATGAGCCGCATGCCGGTGCGTGATGAGGAGTCGTCGCGGATATCGGCTATCCCGGTGAGTTTGCCCTCCCCCACGAGTTCAGCGATGCGCAGGAGCAGGTTGTCGGGGTTGACCTGATACGGCAGTTCGGTGACAACGAGGACCTGCCGGCCACGAGCATCCTCATCCACGGTGACAACTGCCCGCATCGTGACAGAGCCACGACCTGTTCGGAAATAGTCGTCGATCCCCTTTCGTCCGACGATAAGTGCGCCAGTCGGAAAGTCGGGGCCCTTCACGATGTTAACGAGGGCGGCCTGACGTGTCTCGCGGTCGGCGTCGGGATTCGCGAGGAGCCATTGGGCACCCTCTGCGACCTCGCGCAGATTATGCGGTGGGATGTTCGTGGCCATGCCGACGGCGATCCCAGAACTACCGTTGACGAGCAGGTTCGGGAACCTCGCCGGAAGCACCTTGGGCTCCTGGGTTCGGCCGTCGTAGTTCGGCCCGAAATCGACGGTGTCCTCGTCAATATCACGCACCATCTCCATTGCCAGCGGGGCCATGCGGCACTCGGTATAGCGCTGGGCCGCGGGCGGGTCGTTGCCGGGGGAGCCAAAATTTCCTTGGCCCTGCACGAGTGGATATCGCAGCGACCACGGTTGGGCGAGGCGAACGAGGGCGTCGTAAATGGCGGTGTCGCCGTGCGGGTGATAGCTGCCCATGACATCGCCAACGACGCGGGCACTTTTCGAGAAGTTGCGATCGGGTCGGTATCCGCCGTCGTACATGGCATACAAGACGCGTCGATGGACAGGCTTCAGACCGTCACGAACATCGGGCAATGCTCTCGAGACGATGACCGACATCGAGTAGTCGAGGTACGAGCGTTGCATTTCCGTCTGGAGGTCAACAGGCTCGATTCGACCGTGATGGCCCGGGCCCGTCTCTTCGACGGTCGAGGTGTCGTCAGCCACAAAAATCTCCGTTGGTCAAGGTGCTAGATGTCGAGGAAGCGAACGTCGCGAGCGTTCTGCTGGATGAAGTTACGTCGGGACTCGACGTCCTCGCCCATGAGGACACTGAACATTTCGTCGGCCTGGGCAGCATCGTCGAGAGTGACCTGGAGAAGGACTCGGTGCTCCGGATCCATCGTGGTGTCCCAGAGTTCGTCGGCATTCATCTCGCCGAGGCCCTTGTAGCGTTGGATCGCCTCGTCCTTGGGCAGACGCCGACCGGCCGCGAAACCTGCCTCGACGATCGCATCGCGCTCACGGTCGGTGTAGGCGAACTCCGCTGTCTCACGCGACCACTTGATTTTGTAGAGCGGCGGTTGAGCCAAGAACACATGGCCTTGATCAACAAGGGGTCTCATGAATCGAAACAGCAGGGTCAGGAGCAGGGTCCGGATGTGTTGACCATCGACGTCAGCATCGGCCATGAGCACGACCTTGTGGTACCTGAGTCGATTGATGTCAAACTCGTCCTGGACTCCAGTACCGAAGGCCGACACCAGTGCCTGGACTTCGTTGTTCTGCAGGACCTTGTCGATCCGCGCCTTTTCAACGTTGAGGATTTTTCCTCGAATGGGCAGGATCGCCTGGCGACGGGGATCACGACCTTGCCGCGCAGAGCCGCCGGCTGAGTCGCCCTCGACGATGAAGACTTCGCACTCCTCCGGGTCACGACTCGAGCAATCGATGAGTTTGCCGGGCATGCCGGCGCCACCGAGTAGGCCCTTTCGATTTCGGGCCAGATCGCGTGCCTTGCGTGCAGCAATCCGCGCCGTAGCAGCGTTGACTGACTTGCGGGCAATTTCCTTGCCCTCTGATGGATTCTTCTCAAACCACTCGCCAAGTTGCTCGTTGACGACCTTTTGTACAAAGGTTTTCATCTCAGTGTTGCCGAGTTTGGCCTTTGTCTGGCCCTCGAACTGAGGCTCGGTCATCTTGACACTGATGATTGCGGTGAGTCCCTCTCGGATATCCTCGCCGCTGAGGTTCGGGTCTTTCTCCTTGAGAATGTTCCACTCGCGCGCGAACTTGTTCACGAGGGTGGTCATCGCAGAGCGAAAGCCCTCCTCGTGAGTGCCGCCTTCGGTGGTGTTGATGGTGTTCGCAAAGGTGTAGACCGACTCGGAGTAACTGGTGTTCCACTGCATGGCGATCTCGGCACTCATGCGGTGGTCTTCGGTCTCGGTCTCAAAGGAGATCACACTCGGGTTCGCAACACCCTTGCTGGCATTAATGTGACGGACGAAGTCCGCTATGCCGCCCTCGTAGCAGTAGCGCGCCGAACGCGCTACCTCAACGGGCTCCTCACCATCCTCGTCGACGACGACGACTGCGTCACGCTCATCGACGATCTCGAGAACCAGACCCCTGTTCAGGAACGCCATTTCTTGGAACCGGCGGGCGAGGGTGGTGAAGTCGTACTGGGTCGTCTCGAAGATGTCGGCATCGGCCCAGAAGGTGATCGTGGTACCCGTCTCGGTGGTTGCCTCGCCCTTCTCAAGGGCCGCCTCCGGCACTCCGTAGCGATACACCTGCCGGTGGACGAAGCCGTCGCGGCGCACCTCGACATCGAGTCGATTTGAGAGTGCGTTGACAACCGAGACGCCAACACCGTGGAGGCCACCGGAAACCGAGTAGCCGCTGCCACCGAACTTGCCGCCGGCATGGAGCACCGTGAGGACGACTTCGAGTGCTGGCTTCTTTTCGATCGGATGTTCGTCGACGGGAATCCCGCGGCCATCATCAATGACCCGAACGCCGCCATTGGCGAGGAGTGTGATCAGGATGCTCGTCGCGTAGCCTGCGAGCGCTTCGTCGACGGAATTGTCGACGACCTCATACACGAGATGGTGAAGGCCCCGCTCACCTGTCGAACCGATGTACATGCCAGGACGCTTACGGACGGCGTCAAGGCCTTCTAGAACGGTGATCGCGCTAGCGTCGTATGACACAGGCGTCGGGCCTCCTCGATCACATGGGGCGCATTCGGTGAGTCCCCGGGATTTTCTCTGAGTCTATCTCCTCAGACTGACAGTGATGCGCCTGATGCAGGCGTGAACGGGTCAAGATCGAATCGCCTCATCAGAGATCGTGAAGGGATATTCACCTGCGATTTTCACTCGTTCTCGTGGCCCTCACGTGATTGATGGAGTTATCCGTACGTGTCACGCGGGCCGCGTCCTATGACCCGGCGTGGACCGGCAACCCAAGATGGGGCCTGAGGGCCGACGACGGAGATGTCGGCCACCAGTCCGGTGCCCACCGCCCGGTCGATCACTATGCGTAATTGCGGGAGCAGGAGTCTGATTTGCGTAGCCCACGCGGTTGAGTCGGCCCGCAGGAGGAGTCGGCCATCTGTGAAAGATTCCGGGGTGACGTGGTCGGCGAGATCTGCCCCAACGACGTCCGACCATCGAGCAATAAGGCCCGCAACAGCGTTCGCGGTCGACCATCCCTGTTCGGCCAGGAGTGCGTCAACCGCGTCGGTGAGCCGTTTCGGGTCACGGCCATCGGAGTGGGCACCGGAAAGTCTCGGGCGCCTCGCCGCCGATTGAGCGCGTCGTGGCCCGCCGCTCGTGGCCCGCCGCAGCGCTCTGTTCGCTGCGTCACCGGCGGGCGCCTCGCTTCCCACACTTGCGTCGTCCGTCAAGCGGGTGACACCCCCTCGCGTGACACTCGTATCGTCGCCCCTTGTAGCGCTGTTGGAACATCCGCTTCAACGGCGGCTGTCACTAACACCTGCTGGGCTGTCCGAACGCGTTCGGCGAGCCGTTCACGACGGGTGGCATCAAGTTCCGCGAACACGTCATCAAGCATGAGTACCGGTTCCACCCCGTCAGCCCGAAGCAGGGCATATGAACCCAGTCGTAACGCGAGGGCGATCGACCATGCCTCGCCATGGGATGCGTACCCTTTCGCCGGCATGTCTGCAAGGCTCAGGAGCAGATCATCTCGATGCGGACCAACGAGGGTGAGTCCCCGGTTCAACTCGTCGCTACGCCGCCGAAGGAGTTCTTCGAGAATTCGGACCCTCCATGAGTCCTTGTCGCCTGGTAACTCGGCTAGGTCGGTTATTGATGAGACGTAACGCAGGCCGAGGGGTGAACCATGCGTGCCAGCGATTAATTCGTACTCGGCCACGGTGAGGGGAAGTAGATCCTGGGTGAGGCAGATGCGTTCCTGGATGAGTTGCCCACCGATGGTGGCCAACTGGTCGTCCCACACCTCAAGTGTTCGAAGCATCTCCTCCTCGGCGCGACGTCGGGCGACACTTGCCGATTTAAGGAGTGCGTTTCTCTGTTTCAGGACTCGCTCGTAATCGGATCGCGTTCCAGCCAACCGTGGTGATCGTTGGATGAGGAGATCGTCGAGGAAGCGGCGACGCTCGCTTGGATCACCTTTAACGAGGCTGAGGTCCTCAGGTGCGAAGAGGACAGTGCGGAGGAGTCCTAGAACATCGCGTGTTCTCGGGACGGGTGATCTATTGATGCGTGCCTTGTTCGCCCGGCCTGGGGTGATCGCGAGGTCAACGGTGATCTCACGATCGTCGGCCGTGATGCCACACCGGACGAATGCGATCTGTGCTCCGAGCCGCACAAGTGGTGCATCAGAAGCAACCCGGTGACTTGACAGCGATGACACGTAGCCAATGGCTTCAATGAGGTTTGTCTTCCCCTGGCCATTGAGACCGATGAAGGTGGTGACTCCCGGGGAGAACTCGAGGTCCACCTGCCCATGGGACCTAAAGTCTGTGAGGCTCAAAGAGTGAACCCACATAACGTCAGCCGGTTAGGCGAACCGGCATCAACAGGTAGCGGTATTCATCACTGGGCGTGGCTGAAACGTCAGCAAGGCCAGTGAGTACTGCGGGCCGTGTTGCCTGCGTGAACGAGAACCGGGCAATGGGAGAGTCAATTGCGGCGAGGCCGTCGAGTAGGTAATTGGGGTTGAATGCAATCTCAAGCGCATCACCATCGACGGTTGCCTCAACCGCCTCATTCGCCTGGGCATCGTCGCCCACACCAGCGCGTAGAACAACCTCGGAGCCATCGAAGCTCAGGCGCACTGGTGTGTTGCGCTCGGCGACGAGTGACACACGCTTCACCGCCTCGGCAAGCATCGCGGTCTCAACGAGCGCGATGCTTGCAGCCTCATTCGGAAGCAGTGTGCGGTACTTCGGGAACTCACCGTCGAGAAGACGCGTTGTCGTACGCCGTCCGTTGCCCTCAAATCCAATGAGACCCTCACCAGCTCCTGGCGGGGCAAGGGCGATGCTTACAACGTCGGACGATGCAAGCGCCTTCGCGGTGTCGGCCAGAGTCCGAGCTGGAATAAGTGCGTGAGCCGTAAGTCCGGTGGAAAGCGGGTTCCAATCAAACTCACGCACCGCTAGCCGATACCTGTCAGTGGCCGCAAGAACTAGACGGGTGCCCTCAATTTCCAAGCGGATGCCAGTGAGTGTTGGCAGGGTGTCATCCCTACCTGCAGCAATCGCGACCTGCCCCACGGCTGTTGCAAAGAGTGTGCCCGTGATTTCCCCAGATGCTGGGGGCATCGCGGGAAGTTGGGGATAGTCCTCAACCGGAAGCGTGGGGAGGGTAAACGATGAGCGCCCGCACGTGATGATTACCCGGGTGCCCTCAACACTGACGGTGACTGGCTGGGCGGGTAAGGAGCGGGCGATATCTGACAAGAGTCGGCCGGATACAAGGGCTACTCCCGGATCCTCGACGTCGCATGCCACTTCGACTCGGGCAGAGACCTCGTAGTCGAAACTGCTGAGCGTGAGAACCTCATCACTCACATTCAATACGAGGCCGGCAAGAACAGGCAGTGATGGTCGTGACGGAAGGGTGCGAGCAGCCCACGCGACGGCATCGGCAAGGACATCTCGCTCGACTCGAAACTTCACGATGCCACCCTCCATATGAACGTGCTGAGTATGTCGAGTGCTGGGGTGCGCTCGAATACGGGGATAAGAGGTGAGTGTTGCATGAAAGGAGGTACGCCTGTGACTTGCGTCCACAGTGGGTGCCGTAATGGTGGTTGATCGAGCGTGGGAGGTAAGGGTTTAGTCGTCGTCGTAGGGGTTGTGGAAACTGTGGAAGAAGCGGGATTCACGTGGTGAGGCAGCGTGTCGTGCCGGTGTCTAGGTGTGTACGGAGCCTGGTGGCCTGTGGATGGCTGTTGAGGGATGCGTAGCCGGGATGAACAATGACCGGTTTGAGTTGGAATGATCCACAGATGCGATGACGGGGGCTGGTATCCGCAAGAGTTATCCACAGTTGTGAAGAACATGGGGACGGCTGGGAAATGTGAGTCGTTTGGTGTGGTTGTGAAGTGGGGAGAGCTACATCGCCCGAGGCTGAGATTTGATCCGGCCCGTGAGGTCGGTGACTTGATTGAACAGACTTCGACGCTCGGCCATTAACTGACGAATCTTCCGGTCAGCATGCATAACGGTCGTGTGATCCCGGCCGCCGAATGCTTGCCCGATCTTTGGAAGTGACAGGTCGGTTAGCTCACGGCATAGGTACATCGCGATCTGTCGAGCCGTGACGAGAACACGGGACCGACTCGCTCCACAAAGGTCGTCGATGGTGACACCGAAGTACGAGGCGGTAGCAGCCATGATTTGGGCGGCGGTGATTTCCGGGCCGGTTTCGGAAGGAAAGAGGTCCTTCAGGACGATCTCAGTGATCGCGAGGTCGACGGGTTGGCGATTCAAAGATGCGAACGCTGTGACTCGGATCAGTGCGCCCTCAAGTTCACGGATGTTACTCGAAATTTTGGAGGCGATGAACTCAAGCACCTCAGCCGGAGCGTCGAGGCGTTCTTGGACGGTCTTCTTGCGCAGGATAGCGATTCGTGTCTCAAGATCCGGCGGTTGCACATCAGTCATGAGGCCCCACTCGAATCGAGAACGCATGCGATCCTCGAAATCAGGTAGTTGCTTCGGTGGCTGATCCGACGTCACCACGATTTGCTTATCGGCGTTGTGGAGCGTGTTGAAGGTGTGGAAGAACTCCTCCTGGGTTTGAACCTTGCCACTGAGGAATTGAATATCGTCGACGATGAGGACATCAACATCACGGTAGCGACGCTGGAAGGCAGCCGCCTTATCGTCACGGATGCTGTTGATGAACTCGTTGGTGAACTCCTCGGAACTCACATATCGAACACGGGTGCCGTTGTAGAGGGTCCGTGTGTAATGGCCGATGGCGTGGAGGAGGTGCGTCTTACCGAGCCCGGATCCCCCGTAGATGAACAGGGGGTTGTACGCGGCGGCGGGGCGCTCAGCAACGGCAACAGCAGCGGCGTGTGCGAAACGATTACTCGACCCGATGACGAAGGTATCGAAGGTGTACTTGGCGTTGAGCCGGCCATCCTGTGGCCTTGTGGTCGGAGATCCGGTGCCGGGACGCGCGCCATCGTCGAGCCGAGTTGCCGTTGGCACCTGTGCGGCATGTGTGCCATTGCCTGCGTACGTCGCATCGGCGACTTCGTCAGTCGTTGCCTCATCAAGAGACGGGGCAATCGACGGATCGACGGTGACAGCCAACCGAATTTCCCGGCCGAGCAACGCAGATAGGGCACTGACGACGAATGGCCGCAAACGAGTTTCAAGGACATCTTTAGTAAACTCGTTGGGAGCGGCAATGAGTGCCGTGTCCTCGACAAGTCCAAGTGGTCGTGTGAGTGAGACAAAGGCGCGTTGTTGCGACGTTAAGGTTCCATCGGCAAGAGTGGACAGTGCCTGTGCCCACACGATGCTGAGATCCGTCGGGTCGTCCATGCGCGTCCCTCCTCCTCGCCACTGGGACATTCCACAGCGTTGTCCACAGGTGTGGATCGGCCTATTAGAACAGATCCAAACCTAGTGATGGTGTGCGAGTCCGACAAGTACGACCGGCAACGGCGGTGATGATGTCGGTCAGTTTGACCTTGTACTCGGTTGCTGCCTAGGCTCGTCGGGTTATCGGACTTCCCCAACTGTTCGCCCAGGAGCCAGACCATGAAGCGCACCTTCCAGCCCAACAACCGCCGTCGGGCGAAGACGCACGGCTTCCGCTTGCGGATGCGTACCCGCGCAGGCCGCGCGATCCTTGCCGGTCGTCGAGCCAAGGGTCGCACGACCATCTCAGCCTAGGTTCACCATCCGGCATGCTCCCATCGGCGCATCGTCTGACCCGTTCGACAGATTTCCTCGCAACAACAAGGCGTGGCACAAAAGTGTCGCGCCCTTGTGTCGTTGTCCATGTCTTGCCTCCGCCTGGCGGGATTGGTGACCCGGGCGCGACGCGTATCGGGTTCACAGTCGGCAAAGGCGTAGGAGGCTCAGTGACCAGGCACGCCGTGGCACGCCGTTTGAGATGGCAGGCACGAAGCCTCCTGACGCTCCTCCCGGATGGCTGCACTGTTGTCGTTCGAGCGCTGCCGAAAGCGGCCGTTGCGTCGAGCGCACGACTGGGCGACGAACTCCGCTCGGCGTTCTCGAGTGCAGTGGTGAAGATGCCCAAGTGAAGTCGCCGAGATGAAGTGGGTCGAGGCCCTGGTTGCGAGATTGGTCTGGGCGTGGGACCACTCACTCGGGTGGGTGCTCAAATGGCTCCTCATCATCCTTATCCGCGGCTATCAACTAACGCTCTCGAAACTCCTCATGCCGAGTTGCCGGTTCTATCCGAGTTGCTCGGAATATGGGTTGCAGTCCGTCGTGCATCACGGGGCGCTCAAGGGCACCTGCCTGACCGTTTGGCGTCTCTTGCGCTGCAACCCGTGGAATGCTGGTGGAATCGACCCCGTACCATCAGGTCGACACTGGAGACCCGACATACTTCCAGATGGAAAGCCACGCGTACGGCCCCTGATCTGACACGACTCGCAAGGGAACTCATGTTCATTCTCGATTGGCTCCGCACCGGTGTGAGTTGGATTCTTGTCCAGTTCCACCAACTGCTGAGTACGTTCATGGACCCTGCGAGCGGCTGGACGTGGGCCCTGTCAATCGTCGGCCTCGTCATCGTCATTCGAATCGTGCTTATCCCGCTCTTCGTCAAGCAGATCAAGTCGCAGCGGAACCTGCAGTTGATTCAGCCGCAGATGAAGGAGATCCAGAAGAAGTACGCCGGCGACCGTGAGAAGCAGTCGCAAGAGATGATGAAGTTGTATAAGGAGACGGGTACCAACCCACTGTCCTCATGCCTGCCGATTCTGCTCCAGGCACCAATCTTCTTTGCTCTGTTCAGCGTGTTGCAGGGAATCGCCATGAGCGTTCCGGAGGGCGTCTTCACGTGGACGCAGTATGAAGGCCTCCTGGCCCAGGCGCACGATGCGTCGATCTTCGGGGCACCGTTGTACGGGACATTTATGGGCGCGGACGAGGTGTTCAAGGATGGATTCACCCCCATCAACACGAGGGTCCTCGCCTTCATCCTCATCATCGCGATGACGACCACCACCTTTCTCACCCAGCGCCAGATGATCGTCAAGAACACAGCGGCTGACAACCCCATCGTTCGCCAGCAGAAGATCCTTCTGTACGTGTTCCCGCTTGTCTTTGCTATCGGCGGCATCAACTTCCCGATTGGCGTCCTCATCTACTGGTTCACTACGAACCTATGGTCGATGGGCCAGCAGTTCTGGGTCATCCGCAACAACCCGCAACCGGGTACGCCTGCATTCGACGCACATGAGGCTCGTAAGGCCCAGCGTGCGAAAAGGAAGGCGGCTGCGAGTAGCGCCTCAGACCAAACCTCAGGCGCCGAGCCTGAGGTGACAGAAGACACACCGCCAGCCAGAGTGCAGCCGAAGAAGACCCCGCGCAGTAAGCGCAAGGGCACTTCATAACTGCTCGAAATCCTCGTGGGAGAGAACATGACAGACGATCAGGTGCAGACTGAAACAGAAGTTGGCTCTAGCGAGTCCACTGAGCAGGTGACTAAAAGTGGTTCTCTACTAGAACGCGAAGGGGACGCGGCAGCTGACTACCTCGAAGGCCTTTTAGATATCGCAGACCTCGATGGTGACATCGACATTGATGTTGAGGGTAATCGAGCGATGGTCTCAGTGGTCGAGGTGCGCGCAGGCGACCTCGGCCACCTCGTCGGGACCAAGGGCGAGGTTCTTGACGCCTTACAGGAGTTGACACGGTTGGCGGCCACCAGGGAGACCGGTGAGCGGTCTCGGCTCATGCTTGACGTTGCAGGCTTCCGAGCGGCGCGGCGAGCGGCGCTCACTGAACTCGCGAAGGCGGCGATTGCCGAGGCCCAAGCCACGTCGGCGCCAGTTTCAATGGAACCAATGACGCCCTTTGAGCGTAAGGTCGTGCACGATGCGGTGGCTGAGGCCGGTCTGGTGAGTGAGTCGGAGGGTGAAGAGCCGCGCCGATGTGTCGTCATCAGGGTGAGTTGAACCACGGCCGTTTCACGTGAAACAAACCGACCCCGTAGAACTGCCAGCATGGCTCGATCCGTTTGACGAGCCGTTGCGCGCCTACGCGTCCATCTTGAGCACTGCTGGTGTTGAGATGGGCCTCATTGGACCACGTGAAGTTCCCCGGCTGTGGTCCCGGCACCTGTTGAATTGTGCTGTCGTGGTCGGACCAGGCGAGCGCTTCGTCGGCCTTGGATCGACAGTTGCCGATGTGGGGTCGGGGGCGGGTCTACCGGGGCTGGTGTGGGCGATCACCCGACCAGACCTGTCGATCACCCTCGTTGAGCCATTGCTACGACGAGCCACATTCCTGGAGTCAGTGGTGGCAGATCTTGGCCTGGCGAATCGGGTGATCATTCGTCGTGGGCGAGCCGAGGACTGCTGCGCTGATCCAAATTGGCGGGGCGTCGATGTCGTGACTGCGCGTGCGGTGGCACCACTCCAGCGATTACTCGGATGGACCATTCCACTGCTGCGGGTCGGTGGCCAACTCGTCGCACTCAAGGGCAGTGGCGCACAGGACGAAGTGGTTGCAGCGCAGGGGGTGGCTGCGGTACTCAACGTGGTCGACCTTGAGGTTGCGCAGTGCGGCGCTGGGGTCGTGGAGCCGGCGACCACGGTCGTCACCGGGGTCCGAGGTACGGCAGAATGATTGACGTGCATCCGTCATCTCCCCCCGACCATACGCCAGCAGATCTGACTGTTGCAGACTCTGTGACGAGCGGACTCGGGTGGCCCACATCATTGGCCACCGAGACAAGCATTGATGTTTCACGTGAAACATCAATGGCTCCCGCAGGACTTGGCTGGCCCGAATGACGCGCGTCGTGAGTGTCGCGAACCAGAAGGGTGGGGTAGGCAAGACCACGACGACAGTGAACGTAGCTGCGTCCCTGGCTCAACGCGGCCATACCGTTCTCGTGATCGACCTTGACCCGCAAGGGAACGCCTCAACCGCGCTGGGCATCGACCACCATGAGGGTGTGAAGGGCGTCTACGAGGTTCTCAGTGGCGAACTCAGTCTGAGTGACATTGCCCGGCCATGCCCAGATGTGGAAGGCCTGTGGGGAGCGCCAGCGACAATCGACCTCGCGGGTGCCGAGATTGAACTCGTGTCTCAGGTGGCGCGTGAATACCGGTTGAGTCGGGCAGTCGAAGCATATGTCGCCGACTTTGAGCGCGCGCATAGTCGGCCCCTTGATTTCATTCTCATGGATTGCCCACCGTCACTTGGTCTGCTCACCTTGAATGGTTTGGTGGCGGCGCGCGAACTCCTCCTCCCCATTCAGTGCGAGTACTACGCGCTCGAGGGGCTGTCGCAACTCCTGCGCACCGTCGAGATGGTGAAAACTCACCTCAACCCGAAACTCGAGGTGAGTGCGATCCTTCTCACGATGTACGACGGTCGGACCCGACTGGCTTCGCAGGTTGTTGACGAGGTTCGAATGCACTTCGGTACCCGAGTCCTCAACACGGTGATACCCCGAGCAGTTCGCGTGTCAGAGGCACCATCCTTCGGCCAGACCATCATGACCTACGACGGCTCATCCCCTGGAGCGCTCACCTACCGCGAGGCCAGCGATGAGTTCGCGGCAATCGTCCCACTTGGACAGGTTACGGCGTGATAACCCTTGATCAACACCAGGACGAAGGGTAGCGACCATGGCTAAGGCGTCCGCGCCACAACGAGGGCTGGGTAAGGGGTTAGGCGCACTCATCCCACGGGAGGCGGCTCCGCCGGCGCCAACAGGGCTGTCTTCCCCGGTTGCCGGCGGCACTGAGCGCGAGCCCGCGGCGATGGGGGCGGTGTACGCAGAATTGGCAATCGGTCTCATCGCACCGAATCCGCGCCAGCCGCGCACCGTCTTCGATGAAGAGGCGCTCGCCGAGCTCGTCTTCTCCATCAAAGAGATTGGGCTGCTGCAGCCTGTGGTGGTCCGACGGTCACCAGATGGATTTGAGCTCATCGCCGGCGAGCGGCGGCTTCGGGCAAGCAAGTTGGCAGGTCTCTTGGAGATTCCGGCGATCATTCGCGATACCGATGACATCGATCTCCTGCGCGATGCCCTCCTTGAGAACCTGCACCGGGCCAATCTCAATGCACTCGAGGAGGCGGCCGCCTATGAGCAACTCCTTGCTGATTTCGGTTGCACACAGGAAGAGTTAGCGCGTCGCATCGGACGTTCTCGCCCACAAGTCACGAACACCCTTCGTCTTCTGAGACTCCCAGCAGCCGTACAACGCCGGGTTGCGGCCGGGGTGCTGAGCGCGGGCCACGCCCGAGCGCTCCTGTCACTTGCCACCCCCGAAGCCATGGACGCCCTGGCGCAACGCATCGTCGCGGAGGGCCTGAGTGTGCGATCCGTTGAGGAATTAATCCTCCTCGGGGATGGCGACGGTAACAAGCGTGAGCGGAAGGCACGAGCACCGAAACCACGCACGGACTCGGTAGCCGACCTCATTGATGACGTGCAACGGCGGTTAGGTGAGGTGCTTGACACCCGAGTGCACGTTGAGGGCTTACCCCGTGCGAACTCTCGGGGCAAAATTGTCGTCGAGGTAGCAGATGTAGAAGACTTAAGACGCATAGCCGACCTCATTGCCCGAACCCGACGAGGCTAAGCCCCCCGCTCGATGGCAGTGCGCACGAGTTGGCCGGTGAGTTCACCGAGTGAAATACCTGCCGCTGTCAGCGACTGAGGGAACAGTGACGTTTCAGTCATCCCAGGGGCGGCGTTGACCTCAAGGAACCACGGGGTTCCGCCGGTATCGACGATGAGGTCGGTCCGCGACCAGTCACGCAGCCCGAGACTCCTATGCGCGAGCAAGGCGACAGCAGCGCACTCATCGAGCACCGCTTGTGAGAGGCGCGCCGGAATGAAGAACTCAGTCAATCCGGCCGTGTAGCGGGCGTTGTAGTCGTAGATCCCATGAGGTGGAACGATCTCTACCGGAGGCAATGAAATTGCGACTCCGTGGCTCTCATAGACGCTGACAGCAATCTCAGTGCCGGTCACGAGTCGCTCCATCAATGTGACGTCGCTGTAGGCGAAGGCACCGACCATGGCGGCGGGAAGTTCAGCCGCCTCCCGGACAACCGCGGCCCCGAGTGCGGATCCCCCTTTCGTTGGCTTCACGATGATCGGGAGTCCAAGGCTGCTCACGACGGCATCAAGAACTCCGGTGGCACCAAGTTCACGGAATGTGGAGTGGGGCAGGGCGATGGCCAGAGGCGTGGCGATCCCCGCTTTCTCGATGATTGTCTTGGTAATTGGCTTGTCGAAGGCGAGCCGAGCCGCCGCTGCTGAGGAGCCAATGAAGGGCAGCCCGAGGGCTTGCAAGACATCACGGAGGGCACCGTCCTCACCAGCGGCGCCATGCAGCAACGGGATGATGCACGCGGGTGGGTGTGCAGATATTCGGTCTATGAGGGCGCCGTCGACGTCAACCTCGGTGACTTCAATGGACGCGTCACACGTTCGAAGGGCTTCTGCGACTCGACGACCCGAGCGAAGGGACACCTCTCGCTCAGGTGAGAGGCCCCCGGCTAGCACGACAACCTGCACGGTAATGGCACCCTTCGTCTATCGTGACCAACGGTCTTGCTCGTAGGGTCATCCCTAACGAATGTCAGGGGCTGGTACCCCAGTCCCGGCGGACTCATGGAGCCCGCGTGCGGTGCCGAATGTCGCGGTGAGGTCGAGTTCAGCCTCGACGACCGACGCGAGACGCCGAACGCCCTCGCGGATGCGATCGGGTTCCGGGTAGCAGTACGAGAGGCGCAGGTTCTGTCGCCCTTGGCCGTCAACGTAGAAGCCCGTCCCTGGGACGTATGCGACGAGTGCTGCGAGCGCCCTTGGAAGCATGGCCGTTGCATCTAGTCCACCGGGCAGGGTCACCCAGGAGTAGAAGCCTCCTGCCGGGGTGGTCCAACTCGTCCCCGTGGGCATGACGGCGGCCATGGAATCGAGCAGGGCATCGCGACGCTCGCGATACAACTCACGGAAGACCTTGATCTGCTCACGCCACGGCTGGGTGGCAAGGTATTCCGAGACGGTGAGTTGGGAGAAGTTCGACGGGCAGAGAACAGCGGACTCCGCCGCGAGCACGAGTTTCTCCCGCACCCCGTGCGGGGCCACCGCCCACCCGACGCGCAGACCCGAGGCGATGGTCTTCGAGAAGGAACCTAGGTAGATGACACCATCGGGGTCGTCGGCACGCATCGCCCGAGGCGTTTCACCTTCGAAGCCGAGCAAACCGTAGGGGTCGTCTTCGAGGACCAGGATCCCGGCGCGCTGGGCGATTTGGAGATTCTGGGCTCGCCGTGCGCCCCCCTGGGTGACGCCAGCGGGGTTGTGAAAGGACGGAATGGTGTAGATCATCTTGACCTTGCGCCCACTTGCCCGCACCCTGGTAATCGCGTCCTCAAGGGCGGAGGGAATGAGTCCCTCGTCATCCATGGCGACGTGCTCGACATCGCACTGATAGGCGCGGAAGACCCCGAGGGCCCCGACGTAACTGGGTGCTTCAACGAGTACAACATCACCGGGATCGCAAAACACTCGAGTGACGAGGTCGAGTGCCATTTGTGAGCCGGTCGTCACAACGATGTCATCGGGGTGGGCGCTTACGCCCACTGGTTCCATGACGTCAAGGATCTGCTCACGCAACGTGACGTCGCCCTGACCTGATCCGTACTGGAGCGCCTGAGCACCACGCTGGGAGATGAGTCGGTGGATGCAATCGGCGACGATATCTAGGTTCAAGGCCTGTACGAACGGCATGCCCCCAGCGAGTGACACCACCTCGGGACGAGAGGCGACAGCGAACAGTGCCCGGATTTCGGACGCTGCCATCCCATGGGCACGCTCAGCGTAGGAATCAACCCACGGATCAAGACGGGAACCACTCACAGTGACCTACGATAGATGCGTGATCAAGCGGGCGCTCATCTGGGCTGTGCTTCTCCTTGTCGTGGGGGTCGCCTCTGGCTTCATCACCCGACTTCTTTGGCCCCGACAACTCGGCTCGTTGATTGTGCCTACTCAGGAGCGCAAAAGCGCGTGATCCCGCTTGCTACGCCCTCAGCAACCTGCTCTTGGACTTCGGGATCCGTCAGCCGCACGGCATCCTGAGCATTGTTCAGGTTACCGATATCGATCCGGATGGCGGCCATGCGGGTCATGCGGAGCAGGTCCCAGGTCCGTGGGTGCGTGCGGCAGTCCAAGAATGACGTTCGTGAGCAGATCTCGCTTTGAACCCGCTCAGCAAGGAGGCGTCCGCTCGTGGAATGCGCCCCCCCAATGGGCTCACCAAAGTAGAAACTCCCCACCCCGTTCACCAGGGAACTCGAGGCAGATGTGCAGTTGATAGAGATGAAGAGATCGGCTCCGTTTCGATTCGCGAAATCCGCCCGATGGCTCTCCTGTGGCAGTGAACCCTCACCCCCTGAGCGCGTGAGGAGTACCTGGGTTCCAAGAACCGCGAGGCGTCCCTCGACGCGCACCGCAATCGCCTCACAGATATCAGCGCCGGCCTCAAATCCAGGATCGATGACGACCACCTTGTCCATGACACCGGTCCGAAGTTCGGACAACGTGACCCGGTCGCGCAGTCGAGCGGCATTACCGCCGCTAATGGTTCGTACGAGGCGGTCGAATGCGCGGTAGGTCTCCGGTCCGCAGACACCGTCGGCGGCGACCCCCACACTGCCTTGGAATTCACGTAGCGCCTCATCAGTTCGAGGCCCGAACATCCCGTCCGTCCGGCCCGCATCGAAGCCAAGTTGCGCTAGGCGAGCCTGCAACTGCGCGACGTCGTCACCCATGACCAAGTGCCCTGGTATGTACATGAGCACCCGGTCACGAAGTTGCCATCGCGCCTCCTCGAGGCGGCGGTAGGTATCGGGTCCGACGATGCCGTCGACGGTCAGCCCGCGTTCCTGCTGAAACAGGCGCACGGCCGCCGCAACAACCTCGTCGTACCCGCCCGCAGTTTGCTCTTCGAGTAGGCCGAGGTGCGCAAGTCTGCTGCGTACCTCGGCGACAGCAGGCCCGGATGCGCCGAGACCGAGCAGCATTCCGCTAGAGATAGGGAGCGAGGTCGGCAAGCAGTGCCGCCTTCGGCTTCGCGCCGACAATGCTCTTCACAACCTTGCCATCCTGGAAGACGTTCAGGGTAGGGATGGACGTGATGCCGTATGAGGCTGAGGTCTGCGGGTTCTCATCGACGTTCAGTTTAGCGATGACAATGCCATCATGAGCGGCAGCGATCTCCTCGAGGATGGGCGCCACCATCTTGCAGGGGCCGCACCATTCCGCCCAAAAATCAACAACAACTGGCTTCGTGCTCAGCAGCACGTCGTCAGCGAAACTGGAATCCGTGACGATCTTGGTCGCTCCCATGAAGGCACTCCTGGCTATAAAGGTGGGTGGACGAACGTCCTGCAGTGTCAGGTTACTCCGAAGCAGCGAGGAAGCGCTCGGCATCGAGTGCGGCGGCGCACCCGGAGCCAGCCGCAGTGATCGCCTGCCGGTAGGTGTGGTCGACGAGGTCGCCGCAGGCAAAAACGCCGGCGAGCGAGGTCCTCGTGGATCCAGCATCGACGAGGACGTACCCCTCACCGTCAACACGAACGTGCTCTCGGACAAGCTCAGAGCGGGGGTCATGACCGATCGCGATGAACAGGCCGGTGACCGGCAGGTCGCGCAACTCACCGGTGATCGTGTCGCGCAGCACGATTCCCGAGACTTTGGCGTCGCCCTGAATCTCCTCTACAGCACTATTCCAAGCGAAGCGCATCTTCTCGTTTGCGAGTGCGCGCTCCTGCATGATCTTGCTTCCGCGGAGCGCATCACGGCGATGGATGAGGGTGACGGTCCTTGCGAAGCGGGTGAGGAAGGTCGCCTCCTCGAGGGCTGAATCACCGCCCCCGACGACCGCGATGTCCTGATCACGGAAGAAGAAGCCGTCGCAGGTTGCGCACCAGGACACTCCATGCCCAGACAGGCGCTTCTCACTAGGCAGGCCCAGCTCGCGGTAACCGGATCCCATAGCGAGGATGATCGATCGGGCCCGGTGTGATCCACCCGATCCATCGGTGACCACCTTGGTTTCGCCGGCGAGATCGACGTTAACGATGTCGTCGGTGATGAGTTCGGCGCCAAAGCGCGCCGCCTGGGCGCGCATCTGCTCCATGAGTGCTGGCCCCATGATGCCGTCAGTGAACCCAGGGAAGTTCTCGACCTCGGTCGTGTTCATCAGGGCGCCGCCCGCGGTGACCGACCCCTCGAATACGAGCGGTGAGAGTTGCGCCCGCGCCGCGTAGATGGCGGCGGTGTAGCCGGCGGGACCGGACCCGATGATGATGACGTCGCGAATCTCGCTCATGTGCGCCCTTCAGAAAACACCGACCTCATGGCCAGCAACGTAAGTCTAGGGCGGGTGTGCCGGGGAATGTTGCGTCAGTTCAAGGTGAGGGACACCATGTCGTGGCCGAGGATCGAGGAGTCCTTCTGGGTACAGTCCAACGCTACGACCCAGACCTCAAGGGATTCAAGGATCGACACTCCGGCGCTGGTCGGCACCACCACGACGGCCGCAGGCGAACCCTTGTACGTCGCGCGATCGACGAACAGCGCCTGGATCTGGTCACTGCCGGTCAGCCAGGCGATGCACGACCTGAGCGTCGGGAGTGACGAGGTGAAGCCATCCTGCCCCTCGGTCATTGAAGCGTCCGGCGTCACGTCGGCTATCAGACGTGCTGACGATGCACCGATGCTGTCAACAACCTGACGAATATCGGCTGGCATGGATTCATCCGAGTAGTTAATGCCACTTGCGACCACCTGCCGGGACGGGCTAGCAGGATCATTCGCGAACGAGTCCGACGCCTCGGCTGCCACAATTGATTTAGGGTCTGCGTCAGAGCCCCGCGTCACCGGAACGACGATACCTACGGCGACCAGCACCAAGGCTGCGGCAACCAACCCGGTGAGCAAAGAGCGGCGGCGCCTTGGCGCGAGATCGGTAACGGTCGCCATGCTTTCGGTCGCCATGCTTATCGTCGCCATGCTTACGGTTACTTCGCCCGCGGACCGTGCATCACTCTCAGCCTTGAGCGCGGCCTCAAGGCGTTCCCAAACCGCGCTCGGCATCTCGTCCGGACCGCGAAGAAGCGCAGTGACCCATGGTTCGGGCCCCTGGTCACCTGCATCGACGTGATCATTCACGCGTTCCCACCCCTCTCACCGGTAGGACGGGCGGAACCTCGTCCTGGTTCCCCACTGTTGGCGAATTTCGAAGATGGGCAAGTGCCACTGCCAACTTGGCGCGTCCTCGACTGCATCGGCTCTTGATGGTTCCCGGAGGACAGCCGAGCATGCTTGCGGCATCCTCGATGGACCAGCCCTCCACATCGACGAGAAGGATGGCATCGCGCTGGTCCTCTGGAAGGGCGGCGAGGGCCGAGGCGATGGCCATCTGATCCTCGCGCTGGCCAAGGTGATCTGTTGGGTCGGTGAGTGCCCGACCGGCCTTCGTGTCGGCGTCGGGAAGTGGAAGCGTGGCCCGGACCGCCTGACGCCGCAGACGATCTAAGGAGGCATTCACCACAATTCTGTGCAGCCAAGTGGTCACGGCTGACTCACCACGAAATTGGCTCGCGCGCTGGTACGCGCGGATGAGCGCCTCCTGCAGTGCATCGGCAGCATCGTCGGGATCACCGGTGGTCCGAAGTGCCACCGCCCAGAGGCGATTGCGATGTCGCTCCACAATCATTGAGAAGGCGTGAGGATCACCAGCTACGTGGCGGGACAGCAACTCGGCATCGCTCGCCGCCCCGAATTCCTCCATGGAAGCAGCCTAACGCGGTGGATCTGGGGGAACAGGTGGCCGCGGTCATCCGCGGACCTCGACCCCACTGACCCCCAATGAGAAGGCACCCGGTGAGGTTGATGAATCAGGAAGGGAGGGAAACCACAGAAGGACGTATCGACCGACTTTCGGTCGCGGTGACCGCAATTCGATGGACCGCCCACCGGCCGGGGCGCTCGCAACAAGATTCCAGGTCCCGGGATCGCGATACACCTTGTCGGATACCCGAACCTCGGTTTGCGCCCCGGAACCGTCAAAGTCGACGGAGACGGCATTCACCGAGTGGGTGGACCCTAGGTCCAAGATGATCCCGACTCCACCCTTGCCATCACCATCAGCGGACCCGTAGCGACTCGTCGTCCAAGCGGTGACGGGATCCCCGTCAATCACAAGCGGTACCGCCGCCTCGTTCTCACGGCCCTTGCGCCCGTCCGGCTTTCCGTTCCCATCGTCATCGGCGTATGGGTCGAACGAGGTGATGTTCGCAACCGGAATGACCTGTTCGATCCCTGCAGTCTCGGCAACGACGGGTGCTGCAGTGTCGGTGAGCATCGAGTCGCCCGCCGCATTGGGGTTCGGGCTCCAGGGGCTCGTTCCGCCAATGATGAGGGTCCAACCGAGCACTCCACACGCGGCGATCGCAGCCAGGCCACCCACACAGGTGAGCACACGTCCGACGGTTCCGAGAGTCCGAGTGTCCCCCGAGAGGTGGATGGGCGGTTCAGTTGGTCCGGTGGTGTAGCCGCGGAGGAGTCCGAGCATCATCGAGAAGTCGGCAGCACTCGTCACCAGGCGGACAGCCCGGGTGCGCTCGGCGTCCTGAACAGACTTAGCCACGCAGTCATCAACGGTTCGCGGCACGGATGCGGAGATTCGTGACGGAGCGATAATGTGCGCTCCGATTCGCGGTGCCCTTGGGAGACCTATCGTTGGCAGGCTCCCTGAGCCCGGCCATACCCCAGTGAGGAGCAGGTACAGCAAACTTCCGAGCGCATCAACATCGGCTTCGGCTGCAGTCAGGGAGGGGTTGAACTGTCCCCGAAGGGCCGCGTCAACGGCGAGACCGCGGACCCTAACCTCATTGGCGTCCGTCATGATGACACTTGAGGGGCAAAGTCTGCCGTGGCAAATGTTACTCGTGGCGCCTGCGGCGACAGCGCGGGTGACATCGTCAACGATCGAGATCGCTTGCTCGAGTGGGAGGGGCTCCCAGTTTCGATCCTCCATCATCTCCTGCATCGTGACGCCGATGGCCCACTCGCTGACGATCGCGATCGTCGCGGGGTCATCGGCGGTGGCTGGCACATCGAACACATCAAGGATGCGCAGCAGTCGTCGATCATCGACGAGAGCCGAGGCTTGGGCTGCGGCAACCACACCCGGTGATCGTGGGTCGTCACGTGGAATCAATCTGATCGAGACATCGCGGGCGAGCACATCATCGAACCCGCGCCAATGAATGACCGAGGTGTCACTCCCACGGGACACCCACTCGTCGAGGAAGGTGTAACGCGCGATCCGCCTTGACTCGATCACCGCTTGCGCACCCTTCGCTTGACGACACCTATCATCTCGGAGACCTCGCGGATGCGGAGCAACAAGGCCGCGGCGAGGTAGGAAAGGGTCCCGACGGCTGACACCGTGACGACCATGACGAGGACGGACGCCTTGTCCTGTGAGCCAAGGCCGGTGAGGTAGGTCACAAGCAGCGCTCGGGTGCCGAGCATGACCAAGAGGGCGATCGCACCGGCCACCGCCATGCGTAGGAGTGCCTTCAGGGTCCGTGCGGAATCAACGCCCCCGAGTCGCCGTGCGAGGAGGATCCACGACACGGTCATGCCGACCCAATAACTTACCCCGTACGCGAGGGCCAAACTCGCCACCTGAGGTCCGCCACTGCCCACGATACGAAAGAGTGGAACTGCGAGAACAAGCCATACGAGGCTGAACGCCAGAGTGATGAAGAACGGGGTTCTGGTGTCCTCAAGCGCATAGAACCCGCGGAGCAGCACGTAGAACAAGGTGAATGGCAGCAAAGCAATCATGAAGACGGAGACAATCTGGCCCATGATCGCCGCTTGCGCAGGGACAGCGGCGCCGTAACCGAAGATGAGCACCGCAAGACCTGAACCGGTGATCATGAGAATCGCCGCGATCGGGATGATGAAGGCCGACACCAAGCGCATCGTGGACCCGATTTCACGGCCCACACGCGCAAGATCCCCGCTGTGGGCCAGCCGGCTCAGGGCGGGGAGCATGGCGGTCACGATTGAGACCGTGATGACGCTGTGCGGGAGCATGAAGACGAGGTGGGCTTTCTGATACGTGGTGAGCCCGGCTGCCGTTACGCCGGCTACGGTGGCGTCGATATTGGCCTGGGTCGCGAGCCGGGCGATTACCACATACGTGGCCTGGTTGACGAGAACGAGCGCCACCGTCCAGAAAGCGAGGATGCCGGCGCGGCCGAGGCCAGCATCGCGCCAATCAAAGCGCAAC
>CAMCSO010000019.1 GCA_945877545.1 Bifidobacterium breve
GGTCGTCCTGAATGCTGCAGGAGTGCCGTCATCGAGGATGCGCGTGACGAAGTCGTCGCTTCGCCCGACCATTTCGCCTTGGCTCAGCCCGTGCACGTGAATGGTTGCTGCTCGGCCAGCAAGGCTGTCGGCTGTACCGGGGACCTTGAGCAGGTCGGTCGAACCCGTGAGGATGAACCGGCCCGGGCGCCGATCCCG
Organism: Bifidobacterium breve; assembly: GCA_945877545.1. GTDB lineage: Bacteria > Actinomycetota > Actinomycetes > S36-B12 > S36-B12 > WLND01. The sequence goes on from CAMCSO010000019.1 coordinate 199, forward strand.
ATCAATAGCCGCCTTGATCGGCAGGACAATCTCTGGCACTCGTTGGACTTCGTCCAAGACCAGAGCCTTGCCCGGGAACTGGGCGACGAATGCGTCGGGGTCGGCTCGCACTGCATCCCTCGTTGCAGCCTCATCGAAAGTAAACCGCTCCGCTGCCAACCCCTGGGTGAGCATCCCCGCGAACGTGCTCTTTCCTACCTGCCGTGCGCCCTGAATTACCACCGCGGGGAAAACGCCAATGGTCTCCCGTGCGAAGGGGAGGAGATGTCTCGTGAGGAGGGCCGACATTGCCCTGGCGTAGTCGATGTCTCGCAGGTTTGCTGACGGTTTCTCGTAGGTTTGCTTCTCAATTCTCGTAGATTTGCTGGCTGATTCTCGTAGGTTTGCTGACCAAGCATCGGCCGTCACGACGGAGCGAGTAGCGCGCCAGCGGCCAAGGGTAAACTCGGCTCTGCGTCGCCAACGGGCATGCATAGTGAAAGCGGCACGCGGAGGAAAGTCCGGCCATGTCAGATTCGCCTTCGTCAGACTCCAGTGAGACCGAAGAAGTCCACGCACCCAAGCGCACGGCCACTGAGGCCGGGCGTGAGGCGAGCAAGCGACGGACATTCGCAGTCATCAGCCACCCCGACGCCGGCAAGTCGACCCTCACCGAGGCCCTTTCGCTGCATGCCCATGCGATCTCTGAGGCCGGGGCAATCCACGGCAAGGCCGGTCGCCGCGGAACAGTGTCCGACTGGATGGACATGGAGAAGGCTCGCGGTATCTCCATCAGCTCCTCCGCCCTGCAGTTCCCCTACGGCGACGCCATCTTCAATCTCGTCGACACTCCTGGGCACGCTGACTTCTCCGAGGACACCTACCGGGTGCTGTCTGCGGTCGACAGCGCCGTCATGCTCATCGACGCGGCCAAGGGCCTCGAGCCACAGACGATGAAGCTCTTTGACGTGTGCAAGGCTCGCGGCCTGCCGATCATCACCGTCATCAACAAATGGGATCGTCCCGGCCTGGACCCGCTCGCACTCATGGACGAGATCCGCAAGCGCACCGGTCTCATCCCTACGCCGCTCACGTGGCCCGTCGGGGTTGCGGGCGATTTCCGCGGAGTCCTCGACCGGCGCACCGGCGGCTTCATCAGGTTCACCCGCACGGCCGGCGGCGCGAAGCTCGCGCCCGAGGAATACCTCCAGCCCGAGGCCGCCCTCGCACTCGAGGACGTTGCATGGTCATCGGCCGCCGAGGAGCACGACCTCCTCACCCTCGAGGACGCCCTGCACGATCAGCAGACCTTCCTCGCGGGCCGCACCACGCCCGTCCTGTTCGCCGCCGCAGTCCTGAACTTCGGCGTCGGCCAGCTACTCGACGTCCTGCACGACCTCGCCCCATCACCCACCTCGCGCCCCGACTCAGCCGGTTCCGCGCGCGATATTGACGGTGCGTTCAGCGCGCAGGTGTTCAAAGTGCAGGCGGGCATGGACACCTCACACCGCGATCGTCTCGCCTTCGCCCGCGTCTGCTCCGGCGTCTTCGTCCGCGGCGAGGTCATCACCCACGAGCCGAGCGGCCGGGGCTTCGCGACCAAGTACGTGCACACGGTGTTCGGCCGGCAGCGCGAGACCGTCGACGTCGCCTACCCCGGCGACGTCATTGGCCTGGTGAACGCGAGCGCCCTGAGAGCCGGCGACACCCTGTATGCAGGCAAGAAGGTGCAGTTCCCGCCGCTCCCGCTGTTCGCCCCCGAGCACTTCGCGGTCATGCGCGCCAAGGATCCGAGCCGCTACAAGCAGTTTCGCAAGGGGGTCGAGCAGCTCGACCAGGAGGGCGTCGTGCAGATCCTGCGCTCCGACCTCCGCGGTGATCAGGCGCCGATCCTCGCGGCCGTCGGGCCAATGCAGTTCGAGGTCGCCACGCATCGTCTCGAACATGAGTTCGCCACCCCCGTCCACCTCGACTTCCTCGAGTACAACATTGCACGACGCACCACCGCGGCCGATGCCCCGGAACTCGCCGCGAAGCGCGATGTTGAGGTGCTGCAGCGCACCGATGGCGTGTACCTCGCACTGTTCAAGGGGCCGTGGCACCTCAAGCGCATCGAGCAGGATCTGCCCAATGCAATGCTCGAGCCGCTCGTGGCCGGCACCGACTGACGCCAGCCCGCCGCCTTGTCCTTGAAGATTCTGGTCACTCGTCTCAACATGTGACGATAACGCGGGTCATGATGGCCTCGCTCGCCACCGTCAGAGCGCGACTCTCGGCGTTCGTGGATTCGGTTGACGGGACTCACGAACGCATAGTGATCACGCGCAACAGCGAACCCGCTGCCGTGCTCATCTCGCCGGAGGATCTGGAGTCGCTAGAGGAATCCATTGCGCTCCTATCCGATCCCGAGGCCATGGCGGAGATCGATGAGGCGCGACGAGGGATTGCCAAGGGTGACGTGGTGGATGTGGTGGCCCTCTCTTTGACCGCAAGCCGGCAGTCGTCATTCACCGGGCAGCCACGCCGAATGAAGACCGGCCGCAATCGCGACAGGAATGTGAACCCGAGCAAGCGGTTCGGCCGACAGGTCACTGGGGTCCAAGATAAGCAGTTCGCTGGCATCGGGCCAGGTGATCAGCCCAGCGAGGACCATGCCGTCGTCGGTCATCACCGGGCGAAACTCCCCGCCGAACGAGCCACGCTGGTGGAGTCTTCGGTCGAGTTCACCACCAGGCCCCACCCGTGCAACCCCACGGCACCGCGTGTAGTCGGGGCCACCATCACGCTCTCCCGCAAGCCCGACGATGAGATCGCCGTCGAGTTCGACCGGGAAGTCGCAAGGATCGTAGGTCAGTTGCCTCTCCGTCGCCGTCCCCCGAATGCGGTCGAGCCTCCACTCGCGCATGCCCGGGACGACGGATGGATCGAGCACCGGTTCATCCCGAGCGAGACCTGGAGTGGGCCGAACCGGCGCACGGAGCAGGACCTCGCGCGCATCACTCGTTGCTGTCCCTCCGTGCAAGACAAAACATGGTGCCGACTCTACGAGTGACGGCCTCTCGTTGCTGTCGAGTGGGGCGATAAGCCAGACCGACGACTCCTTGGCTGCATCCCATCGGGGGCCCGTCGGGGAATGGCGTAGCGGATGCATACCGAGGACGAGTTGGTCGTTGACGATCTGCGCGTCGTGCAGGAATGAACGGTCAGGAACATCAACGACCCGCCTTAACTGCCACTCCCCCGCGACCCACGACCAGCAGGACACCACCGGATCATGCTCATCCACGGCAGTGACAACGAGCCGGCCAGTGCTGTCCGGGTGCGCATGCGGAACGGTGGTGGCCCGACCTCCAGTCAGCGGACGTGCAGCGGCGTTCAGTCCATCCTTGTCGATCGCCCACACCGGCCCGGATTCACCCGCCGCGAGTAGTGCGCCGCAATCGACGAGCAGGTTCGCGCCGGGTCCGTGCTCGACGGCCATCCGGGACGCCGTGTGCCAGGCAGCACCCCCTGCGTCCATCCGGATCGCGTGCAGCAGCCCTGGGTGAGCACCCCACCGCCGCGCGATAGCACCGGGGAGCGGGTGCGGCCCAATCCTGAAGTAGGTGCCGATGAGACCCTGAGGCAGCGGGCCGCTGAGCCGGCACGGCGACCACTCGGTCACGTCAGTTGACGCTTGGCCAGTTCGGCGAATTCTCCCGGCTGCGCGAGCAATTCGTCGTAGGTGCCCTGCTGCACAGCCTTCCCCCCCGCTATCACGATGATGCGGTCCGCCGCCACGATGGTCGACAGGCGATGCGCGACCACAATCCGGGTCGCGCCCAGTGAGTCAAGGGCCTCGGAGACGCGCGCCTGACTCTCATTGTCGAGGGCGCTCGTCGCCTCGTCTAGGAGGACGACCCGCGGGTTTCGTGCCAGCGCGCGCGCTAGGAGGATCCGCTGGGCCTGCCCGCCCGACACGAGGGTCGGGTCGACCATCGTCTGCATTCGCATCGGCATGGCCTTGATGTCCTCGTCCATATTGGCTGCGGCCGCGGCCCGCCATGCATCCTCCTCTTTGCCACCCGCCGCACCGAGAATGTTCTTCATGATCGAACCTCGGGTCAGTTGACCGTTTTGGACGACCACACCCATCTGGGAACGCACAAGATCGAGGTCGAGTTGGCTGAGATCGCGTCCGTCCATGAGCACTTGGCCTTGCTCCGGGGTCTCGAAACCCAGGATGAGCCGCACCGCCGTGGACTTCCCCGACCCGCTCGCGCCCACGAGGGCGACCATCTCCCCTGGGTGAATGGTCATGCTCAGGCGATCGAGAACGATGGGGGCGTCCGGCGTGTAGCGGAAGATCACGTTGCGGAACTCGATGGCCCCGGTGAGCGGGCCGGGGTCGGAGCGGTGCGAGGCGGACTCGGGCAGACTCGTCATGATCGGCTGCATGAGCCGCAGGATCGGACCGGCAGATGCCGCAGGCGATAGAACGGCGATGAGGCCATTCACGGCGCCGAAGACGATTGCGAACGATGCACTGAAGGCGATGTAGGTCGAGGCCGTGACTGAACTTCCGTCGTTGACCACCTGCCAGAGGATGACCATAAAGAACATGCCCGTGGCCGCCGGCACGACAAAGACGAACCATGCGTTCACCCAACCAGAGACCTTGGTCATGTCGGCAAGAGCGACCATCTGTCGCCTCACCTGCTCGAGGTAGGGCAATTCCATGCGGGTTTCGCCGGCAGCGAGCCTGATCTTGGAGATTCCGGTGAGGAGCTGGACGACCCAAGACGTGCCCTCCAACTGAGCCTCCACCGACTGCCAGTAGAGAGATTGCAGCCGCACGATCGCCCGCCAGAGCACGACGAAGGTAATGGCAATGAAGATCATCCCCATCACACCGAGCATCCGGCTGTAGCTGAACATCAGCACGATGTTCACCAGGGAGAAGACCGCAGCCAGCACGGCGCCAACCACCTGCGCACTCACGACCTGCTGGAGGGCATCGGCCGCCATGACACGAACCGAGAGATCTCCCGACGAGAAGTTTCTGAAGAAACTCGCCGGCATCGACAGCAGCCTGTCCCACAGTGCCGGCTGGACCCGAGCAGTGGCCTCCTGCGTCACCCTGGAGATGGTGAAGTACATGACCATGGAAAAACCGCCGGCGACCAGCGCCACGATGAAGAGCGTGATGCCTGCTTGGGCGATGAGCGGGACCGAACGCTCCGGGACGGCGACCCCGATGATGAACTCGGTGAGGATGGGGGTCGCAAGTCCGAGGAGCGCGATGAGTGCGGCCATCGCGGTGATGATCGACCACGAGCCGGCGGTGCCCTTCATACCCAACTGCACCAGATCTCGCCAGGTTGCCTCGCGATAGCGGTTCAAGGGGGTCGTGAATTCGTAGGCCACGCCGCCCAGCCCTGCGACCAGTTGGGCATCAACGGTCACGCCCTTGAGACTGTTGCCCTGAAATGCTCGGTACCCACGTCGACGTTTGATCAGGGCTACCGGCGTGCCGGCATCATCATCGGTGAAGGCAAGGAAAGACGATGACCGAGGAATGTCCCAGCCAGGTGAAAGTCTGACCCGTCGGTACCTCAGGCCGCTTGCATGTGCGAGGCCCGGCAGTCGCTCGCTGGCGGTCAATCCCGGCCGCACACCAACCGGCACCGTGACACTGAACCCTTGGGTATCCCCGATGAGCTGAAGAGCGACTGTCAGATCGTCATCGAGCAGGGAGAAGTCGTCAACGGGAACGCTTTGAATGTTTGCGGCAAGTCTTCTGAATTCACCTGCGCGATCATCCTCATCAACGCGCCTCTGCAGCGCCCGGCGCGTCACCTCTTCGGCCGCGAGTTTCTGCACATACGCCGGCACCGCCGTTGCGAGGACGCCTGGCACGGACTCCGGTGCGAGGCCTTGAAGGGCACTCGCAAATTCACCCATGCGCTCGACGAGGGCGCCGGTAAACGCCGAGACCCCCTCTGCATGCTCGGCGAGATCACTCGAGTCAAGAGCCGTACATGAACCATCGAGTCTCGCAATCACCCGAAGCACGCAGTCACCGGACAACGGGGCGGGGACCACGCCGCCTGCCCCCACCGTGCCGAGCGGCACTTGGCCCAGCACTGGGTCCAAGGCGAACACGTCGGCTGCGCCACTCACGACCTGTGCTGCCGCGCCCGTGGCGCTTGACTGCAGGTCCAACTGATCACGTACCGACATCGCCACCATCACCTGCTGCGCCGACAAGTTCGAAGTACATACCCTTTGCTGTCATGAGTTCCTCGTGCGTGCCTCGCTCGACAAGTACTCCGCCTCTTCCTAGCACGACGATCTCGTCTGCATCGCGGATCGTGCTCAGTCGGTGGGCGATGATCAGGCAACCGACGCCCCTCGCACGCAGGGCATCATCGATGAAGCGCTCCGTGGGTGAATCGAGGGCACTCGTGGCTTCGTCAAGGATCACTACCCGTGGATCAAGAGCGAGAGCCCGGCTGATCTCCATGCGCTGGCATTGACCGCCGCTGAAGTTACGTCCGTTCTCCTCGACCCACGCGTCGATGCCGTTCTCCCGTGGTAGCACGTCGTCAAGTAGGCAGGCATCCGCTAGTGCCCGTCGAACTTCCGCCTCGGAGACCGAGGTATCCCAGAGGGTGACGTTGTCACGAACGGTGCCCGCGAACAGGACAATGCTCTGGTCCACTTTCGCGAGGCTGCCCTCGAGATCCCCCGGTGAGTAGTCCTGCAATGGCACACCATCGAACAGCACCTCCCCCGACCACGGCTGGAGCAGTCCCGCCGCGAGGTTTCCGATGGTCGTCTTCCCCGCTCCAGACACCCCGACGAGGGCAACCCTTCGGCCGGGTTCGAGCACGAGGGAGAAATCGGTGATGACCGGTCGGTGGCGCTTGCTGTACCCGAAGGTCACGCCTTTCAATTCGATTCGGCCGGTGAAACGCTGAGCGACCCGACCGGTTGTCGCGCGGGAGTAGCGCTCGTCCGCCTCGTTGACCGTGACGTCCTCAAGCGATCGAAGTTCCGCTGAGATCAATTGCACCTGCGAACCTGCGGACATGAGGGTCTGGAGCGGCGCACCGATATTAAGGGCAAGCGCCTGCATGGCCAGCAGCGCTCCGAGCGAGAACCGTCCTTCCGCCACGAGTGCACCACCCATGACGAGAATCGTCGCCGTCGTCAGCGCGAAGATGACGGTTGGAATCGTCCCAAGGAGCGCAGAGGACGAGACTAGGCCCGACTGTGCGCTGATGTAGCGCGCCTGCTGGCCGGCGAGGCTCTGGAATGCCTCGTCCTCCATACCGGTCGCCTTCAGGGTCTCGATGCTCTTGACCGCCGCGACCGTCTGCCCGCGAAGTTCGTTCTGGGCGTGGGTGATGCGGCTCTGAACGGTCGTGCGGCGGGCGTTCACCAGCACCAGCACGATGATGTTGACGGCGGAAAGTGCGAGCACGACGAGGGCGATCAGCCACTGGTATGCGATCAGGAGGGCGGCGTAAGCGACGATTCCGATGACGGCGATGCCCGCAGCGGCCAATTGCGTCGCGAGCAACTGTGCGACAACCGAGTTGTACGTGACCCGCTGTGAGAGGTCACCTACGCTGCGCTGCATGTAGAACAGTGCCGGCAGGCTCATCAGGCGATCAAGGAATGCTGCGCTCCCGACGAGCGAGAACTTCGTCTGAAGCCGGGTGAGAACGGCGTATTGCAAGAGGGTAAGTCCGCCCCGAATCAGGCCGATCGCCACAAGCGCCCCCGCGAGGACGCCGACATTGTTCGTGATTCCACGGACGAGGACACCATTGACGAACAACTGGCTGATCGGGCCAGTAAGCACCCCGAGCACCATCGCCGCGAGCCCCGCGATGATGGCGAACCACACCCCGGATGCGCTGTGACCCAAGCGGCGAGCGAGGTCGGAGGTCAGTCGGTACGGGTGTCCGCCCTTGCGGAAGCTCGCGTCCTTGGTGAAGTTCACCGCGGCCCCGGAGTAGTTCTCGAGAAAGTCCTCGTGGGTCCACTCGTAGCGCCCGGACGCCGGGTCGTTGATCCAGTAGTGCCCACTTCGAGCACCCTCGAGTACGACGAAGTGCGAGCGGCGTATCCAGATGATGGCCGGCATCTGCAGCCCGGGGAGCTTCTCGAACGCATCACCAACATGACCTTCACCCGTGAGGCCAAATTCAGCTGCGGCATTGACGATGTCGCGCGCTGTCGCCCCATCACGTGAGATTCCGCAGGCCTCCCGCATCGTTGCCAGAGGCACCCAGCGACCCATGCCTGCGAGGATCATGCACAGGGATGCCGCACCGCACTCGACCTCGCTCATCTGCAGGATGGACGGCACTTCGACACGGGAACCGGTCGTGATCGTTGACGAGCGCCGCCGCGCCGGCGCCACCACACTCACGATTTGCCCCCGAACATCAAGGAGGCCGGCGAGGCGATCTCATAAGTGTTCGTCACGAGGGCGACCTCACCATCCTTGAGGGGGTCGGATCCGTCGGGTGGATTCACCGTAATCACGACCGGAAACAGCAGGCCGTCAGAGTTGGCGAGCAGGTTCGCCGCCCTCAGCGACGGAACCCCGTAGGCCTCTAGGCTCGTCGCGCCTATGGGCACTGCGGAGACGGTCACGACGGTACCTTGAATCTGAATCGAATCCAAGGATACATTCACCAGCTGGCCGGTCTTGAATCGTTCGACGTCCTGTAAGGTCGCAAACGCGAGAACTCGCACCACGTTGGAATCATTCGGCGGGTCGAGCACGAACAAGCCCTCGCCGGCCTGAACGCCCTGACCGTTCTGGACGAGCCTTGACGTGATGGTCCCCGGCCCAGCAGCAACAATTGTGGCCTTCGGATCATCATTGAAGGGAGTGATGAACGCAAGCGTGTCGCCCTTTACGACGTCGGTGAAGGACGCCACCACGACTTCCACCGCACCCGTTACCGGTGCAGGGATGACCACGCTGCCATCGGGCTGGGAGACCAAGCCTTGCGCCTCAACCTGCAATGGGATGCGTCCGAGGAAGATCCAGCCCACGCCAAGTGCGATGAGTGCAAGCAGGCTCACTAGGGCAATCCACAGCCGCGGTCGTGTGGTGGCGACGATTTCGTCGAGTGCCTCAGCACTCCAACTGCTCGTCGCCTCACTCGACACGACTGCCGATGGCTTTGCATTGCTGGCCGCGGACGTTCTACGGGCAGTCTTCTTGGGCCGCAATACGAACGTCAATACGATGACCGTCAGGCCGATGATGAACGCGATTCCAGACACCCACACCAGGATCCCTTGCGCCACGGACACGAACGATGTGATGAGCCCCAAAGAGGCGGAGTCGATGTCACCCGCGCCCGTCGAATCACCCGCGAATGACAAGAGGACGAGGAGCCCGGACGGGATCGCAAGTGCGATCCCACTGATCCGCCATCGGCGCACTGGTCCCCGTTTGTCACAGGCTCCTGCGAGAAGGAGCAGGGCAAGGGCTGCCACGATGGGGATCCACCATTGGCTGAGGATCGACAAGGCTGCGCGGATCGCCCCTAGAACGGCTCCGTTCACCTCCACGACGGCGACACCCTCGCTCGCACCGGCGCCGAAGACCTCATCGGCGGTGTCCGGAATCGCGCTGTCGCGGGCGTGCATCTCGGCAACCACATTCGTGATGATCGGCTCGAGATCGATGACCGCCAGCGATTGATTTTGCACCGCTTGGTAGGCCGCATGAATCGCCGCTGAGATCGTGGCCTCGGATGCCCGCAGACCGATAACGGCCGCCTCCGAGAAGAGCGCCTGCTCGCCCTGGATCCTCGCACGCACCGCCGGATCGGCGTTGCTGGCGATGTCCTCAATGAGCCACGAACCAGCCGCCTTGGCGGCGGAATCACTTGATAGGGCCGTCATGACGGTGGTCGTTGCTCGGTCAGCGGTTCCAATCAGGAACCACAGGGAGACGCCGCCGAGGGCGACAAAGACCAGCAGACCCCCCAGAAACGCGAGGAGGTACTTCAAGAATTTGCGCATATGTCTCCGTCCGAGCAACGCTGAACGACCAGATAACGAGTGACTCGGCACGCGCCAATCAGGTTCACCGCGCTAAGTGTGGCCCCGCTGTCGGCCTTTCGCCATCGTTTCACCGATGAACACCGCATACGCCCCCTCATCGCGTTCGGCTGACACGCTCGGGGGGAAGTGGCCCGCGGACCTCGTCAGGGTGCTGAGTGTTGAGAATGAACTCCCCCACGCGAGGCTCTTGGAAAGCGGGCACCCCCGTGATCGAGGCGAGAATCTCGCTGTCTCCGCCGCCAATAGCGCAAGGTGCCAGCCCCATGGCCGTAGCGGTGAGATACCAAGTGCCGAAGAGTGCGCCGACATCCTTCAGCGCCACCGCGTAGGGGATCGACTCGTACTTGTAGGTGAGGCGGCCCATCCGAGCCGTGACGAGGAAGGTGGCATCAGGAACTTGATCGACCGATGTCTTGCTCGCGACATCTGCTGCGAGCTCCTTAACGGCCGGGCTCCAGTCAGATATGTGCACGAGGACGTGGTCAAGGGGGTCATAGGCGTACAGCCCTTCCGCCAGCCCATCGATCCGGTGCGCAAGCAGGATGATCTCGAGCTCGTAGTCAGCACCGCCACCGGGGTAGGGGCGGTTGCTCACCTCCTCTCGCTCGGTTCCGCGGCGACCACGAATGCGCGCGGAGCGGTAAAGGAACTCACCAAGTTCGTCGATCGACAAAGGGCGCGCGCCGGGCATACGCCACGATTGACGGGACTCAAGCACTTCCGCGAAGGGGGGGTCCTCACGGCTAATGCGCTCGAGATCGACCGTCGGGAGCTCTACTACCCTGCCCGCCGGACGGGGTTTGGCCGCCGGTAGCGGGTCACGCTCCGAGGCCCTGGCGTAGGTGGCGCCATACGGATAGGCGTGGCGCCCGGAGCGCGAGCGCGCGTGGAACATGGCGTCGTGGAAGGACCATTCGCGCCATTCCGAGCGATCACGCCCGGGAGCCACCGTGACGTATCCCTCGGATGCCAGAACGCTGAGAAGCTCGCAGGCTTCGGACAATGCGATGCCGGATTCGGCTGCAGCAACTTCGACGACAGCAGCGGTGGCAAGACGCGTGAGCAACGACGCGATCGCCGGGTCGAGGATGACCACCTTCGAACGCGATCTCGGTGACTCGAGGAGGATCCGGCCCCGATCTGCACGCAGGTATGAGAAACGATCAAGGACCACGGTGTCACGCCCGTTGACTGCTGCCACTTGGAGATCGTTGCCGGCGGCTGTCACCACGACGCTCGCAAGCCCAGGGTCTCCGATCACGCGCGTGACGAAGCCCAGACCCACCAATCGATCCAGTGTCATGTGCACCCAGGCTCGCGACGTATCGTCGATCGCGATGCCCACCAGTGCCTCGCGGGTCATTGCAGTTCCGGCTAGGCGGCGGAGCACCTGCTCATGCACCGGAGCCAGCGACCGGATGGGGAGTGGTCCCCGAGGAGTTGCGAGCAGGGCATCGCCACCCTCAAACGAGATCTGGCATGCCTCGTCCAGAGCGTAACGAAACGCCATCAGAAAAATACCGGTGTCGGATTGAGGCCGCTCTCCTCGCGCCGGGCCGGCAGCCACCCGAGTTCAACAGGCACGTCGTACAGTCGGCCAGGAGCGAGGCGGGCCCAGAAATGCCGCATCCCTGGCACGAGCGCCTTGATGACTGGGAAGTCGACGTCTGGGCGTGTTTGGTCGAGCAGGAGCACTTCGAGTCCACGCGACTCAATTTGCCTGATCGTGGTCTGCACCTCATCGAGTAGGTCATGCGACGAGAGGTCGGGCAGTTGGTTGAGACGCAGCAGGTCACCTGCCAGCGGGACCGCGTACGCCTTGTTCGCGATCGACGCCGTCGACCACCACTCAACCGCACCCGGATCGAAGGCCTTGCGAAGGTCGCCGTCCTCGAGGGCGTAAAGGCTCGCGAAAAACTGATTGACCTCGGTGATGGCTCGCATCATTCCAATCTTCGGATCGAGGTGCGCCCCGAATCCCACAACGAGCTGTTCGGCACCGTTGTCATCGGCCACGCGCTTGCGCGAGAACGCGGCGAACACCGGGATACCGATGTCATTGGTGATGTCGAGCACCCACAGATCACGGCCCTCGCCATCAAGCCACTCCAGTAGATCCGCCAAGTAAGGCGACATGATGTCGTTCAGGTCGACTCCTGGACGGCGCAACTCGTTGTACCACCAACTCGCCACTGCATCGCGCTCAGCGAGTTCGAGCAACGCTTGGAGTGCTGCCTCTTCGCGAGTGTTTCCAGCCGCGCAGCCATTCGAGTCGGCGTAGAACGCCATGCGGTTCGGGGTGTCGTGCGGAAGACTCTTGTTGTAGCTGTAGTAGAGCAATCCCGTTGGCAGCCAACGCGTCTCACCGGAGGTCGGCGCCCACATCGGGCTCCAGTCGGCCGGCTTGTCCGCATCGAAGGGATCGGTGACCATCTGGAATGAGTTGCCCTCAAGGTTGATCTCGCGACGCCGCTCATACTGGCGGTCGGAGAATAGGAGTACCTCGTGCGGGTGGACGGCGGCGCCACCGAACTCGTCCATGAATCCGCGCTTGCGGATCTCATCTCCTCGGAAGACACCGCTGTACCGCTCGAAGGCCTCCGCCATCGCACCGACCCTGGCCTGAGCCTGCGTCGTGCCCTTGCCGCCGGACTTGCTGCGAAGCGAGTCCTTTAGGAATGCGAGGCTGTCAGGACGCGTGGCCCAATTGTGGCTCGCCGAGTAGGCGTGCACCACCGGATTTCCAGGCGGCGAGACGTTCTCAAGTTGCGAGACGACGCCGGTGATCGCGCTCACGAGGTGCTCGTATCTGACGAGCGTCTCCTCAGGCGTCGCCATTCGGTGTCCGCCATCAGCGGTCGTGCGCAGCGGCTGGGAGATGAGAACTACCGGCTCAGGGTCGCGTAGGTGCGCCTGCCCACTTCGGTAGGGCTCAACACCGCACCGCGTGCACTGTGGGCGAGCATTCACGGCGTGGCGCTTCAAATCCAGCGAGATGAGCGACTGGCTGTACAGACCTGCGACCAGCGCGGACTCGCCGTCGAGGGCGATCCACTTCGCGATCTCTATGGCGAATCGCGAGAGGATCGCGGTCAGGCTCGCAGGCAAAGAAGCCACGGCAGTCACCGGCACCCGGCCGGTGGTCGTCTCAATAAGGGTATCCGCTGCATAGTTGAGGCGGACTCGGTCGACGAGGCAGGCAACGCAGGGTCCGACCTGCGGCAGGAGTATGGGGCCAAGCCACGGCAGCCAACCGACTGGCTTGACGAGAGCGAGTGGCACCGACTCTGCACGACATCGTTCATCGAGTTCCTCAATCGCCCCATGCCGGTAGTCGTCGGTTACGACCACGACGAGCGATGCTGCCCTTTCATCACCTGACTCCAACACCGTCACCCCCGCACCGCGCAGTGCGTCGGCGGCCGCGTCTGCATCGACAAGCCCCACGCTTTCCACCCGAACCGGGCAGACTGCGAGTCGTTCACGGGCGGTCACAACGTTGACACCGCAAGCAGACCAGAAGGCAGATTCGGACGCCGGGATGTCAGGCTGCACCTCCTCAATGAACGCGCGCTTTTCCAAGGTCGCGAGCGCGAAGTAGACCTCGGCAGGGGAAATATCACCCTTGAGTGCTTCGACGATGTCATCGGTCGTACGCACACCGTCGATGAGCGGGCACACGAGTTCGTTTAGTCGGCCATTGAGAACAGTCGGCAGCGTTTCGGAGAGGAGGAACATGCCCGCACCTGGCATGAGCACCGGGAGCAGGTCTCCTCGGAATCGAGGCCTGTTGATCATTGGCACGAAGCTCCTCCGGGGGTATCAAGGGTCAGGGCGCTTCCTAACCGACAAGTATCGACGAACAGACATGTATTGAGGAAAGGGTCGTAGACACCGGCGCGGGGACCGGGGCGCATTCAACCCGATCCCCGCGAAGTGACGTGCGTTGAGACTTAGTACCAGGTCTCGTGTGAGACGGCGCCCGTGCAGGTGCATAGACCGGTGCAGCAGCAGCAGGCGCAACCAGCGCCACCGACGGCCGCGAGGTCATCAGCTGAAACGGAACCGCCAGCCGGTGCAGGCGGGATCGGTACACGGAGCACGCCGGTCTGTCCACGACCGGTGGTGGACCAGTCACCCACCTTCGACGATGGATCGTCGTAGAACTCGAGCTGGTAGTGGTCGGGCCAATGGACGCCAAGATCGGCGAAGGCACGAGTCGGGTCGGAGATCAACTCACTCTTGAAGTCGGGATCGGCCCACGCTTTGCCGATCACCTTCTGCATCGAGGCACTCACCTCGTCTTGGTAGTCGTCCTTGGGATCAGTTGCTGCGCCAGCCGCGCGGGTGAACGTTGCCATGGGCTCCTCAATTCTGATGTAGGGGTACAGTGATCCGACGTTATACGCGAATTTCAAGCCTGTCTATCAAAACCCGAGACATCTGCAGTGAATTCTCGGAAAAACTACGGCGTCAGGACCATGTTTCATGGCTGACTGCCCCCGTGCAGCTCGCGCACGGGCAGCAGCACGCGAGGGATGCCCCATCGAATGAACCGAGATCATCGGCACGTACTGCGTCCAAGGATGGCGCCACCGGGATCGGAAATCTGTGAACCGCACGACTCCCGCGACCGATCGAATGCCAGTCGCCACACTGGGCTCCAGGGTCGTCGTAGAACTCCACCACATATTTGTCTGGGAAGAAGAGCCCCTCGGCGTGCAAGATCGCCGTCGAGTCCTTGATGAGTAGTGCCTTGAATTCATTGTCGGTCCACGCGCGGGCGATCACCTTCGACACGACGGCCTGCCATTCGTCGCGAAACTCAGCGAGGTCATCCCCAACGCCCGACGAAGACTCTGATACGGTCACGCGCCCACGCTCATCCCGGTTAGGGCCACGTTCGACCCGTGGACCTTCGGCGGTGCAGGGGGCTCCATGCCGAACTCGGGCATGACCTTGGTCGCGAAAACCTCGAGTTGCTCAAGCGCCTCGCCCAACGGCATGACCGCGTAGGGCAAGTGCCACACGAGGTACTCGAACGGCACCTCCTTTAACTGTCGCTCAAGTTGTCGCTTCACGTCATCGACGGTGCCGCCAATGATCATTCCCACCTTCGTTAACCGATCCGCCACGGTCTCGCCTGGGGCCGGAACCGGGCCCTCTTCATCTGGAAATCTGAATCCCGAGAGGTGGCCGAAGGAGCCGTACCAGTCACGCCATGCCAGCATCTCGTACTTCTCAATAGCGTCCTGCGCCTTTGAACGGCTTGAGTGGATGCTGAAGGATCGGAGCAAGCCCATGCTCTGTCCAAGTTCAAGCGTGCGTCCGGCCTGCGCCGCCTCGTGTCGATAGAGCTTCGCGAACCAGCCCGCCATGACAATCGGTGCGAACATCGTGATGGGCACGAGCCCATTGCGGGCCGCCCAGGTCACCGTGCTGCGGCTCTGCGAGAAGGGTTGGAACAGCGGCGGATGCGGGTCCTGGTAGGTCCGCGGGACGACACTTACGCCGAGCACCGTGCCGTGCTCGTCGACCTCCCCGGGAACACCGTACTTCGATGTAAGCGCCTCGCTCGGGGCCCAGTCTGCAATGCCCTCGTCGTACGGAAATGGGGCCTCATAATGGCGGCTCTTGTACTGGAGGAGGTCCTGCTCCCACGCGAGCTTCATGATTCGGAAGTGCTCGAAATAGAGCTCCTTGTTTCGCTCCTCGATCTCGGCAATATGCGGACGAGACGCCTTGACGTGGAGCCGCTGGCCGAGCACGTCCATCCACCTCGACTGGTATCCGCGGGCGATGCCGACGAAGAGTCGTCCCTCCAGCATGTGATCGATCATGGCGATCTTCTCTGCGAGGCGTATCGGGTCGCGCGCAGGCAGCACATATCCGAGCTGGCCGTGCATCAACCGCTTTGTCGCCTGACCTAGGTAGAGGTTCCACAGTCCCGGATCGGGTGACAACTCCATTCCCTCGGAGTGGAAGTGATGCTCGACATGCGACATCCCCCAGTAGCCCAGCTCATCCATCGCCACGGCGATCTCACGCATGCCGTGCATGACCGAGTGGAATACCGCAGAATCACGGCCGATGGGCCGGTGGCGCGCCATGGCGGCGTGGTCCCCAAGGGAGGGGTAGATCTGGACAATCACCTTCGGCATGTCGCTCCTTCCTGCGGAGCACCATCATGGCATCAAATCTCGGTCGGTGCCTGTGCTTGTCGAGCGTCGGCCTCATTCGTCCGACTAGGTGATGACGCTGTCTGCCTCGCCTAGGAGATCGAGCGAATTCAACCTTCCCTCGACCGAATCCGAGTGGTGGACGAGCATGAGTTCATCGGCGTTAGCGTGACGCCTGAAGTCACGGAGGTAGGCCCGCACGATCTCAGGAGTCCCCAGAGCCGTATAGGTGAGCATGTCATCGACGTGCCTGCCCTGCGGTCCGGCGAGGACAGCTTCGATTGAATCGTCGTCGAGTGGCTCACCGCCGCGTCCGAATAGCACCCGGGCCAGCGCGCTGCGCCTGGTCTGCCGGGCGGCGAGCGCTGCTTCCTGCGTCTCGGCAACGATCACGTTCACCCCGGCGATCACATGGGGTTCGGTGAGTTGCTCCGACGGGACGAAGCGCTCGCGATAGATCCGGACCGCATCGAGCAGACCCTGCGGGGCGAAATGTGAGGCGCACGCGTATGGCAGGCCGAGCATGGCGGCGAGCTGTGCACCGAAGAGTGACGATCCCAGGATGGTGATGGGCACGTGCGTGCCACGTCCGGGTGTGGCATTGACACCCGGCACCACGGTCTCGTCGCCGAGGAACCCCTGCAGTTCAACGACGTCCTGCGGGAAGGACTCAGCTGCCCGTGGATCACGCCGCAGGGCACGAACGGTCACCTGATCGGTGCCCGGAGCCCTGCCGAGCCCGAGGTCGATCCGATCGGGATGGAGCGCCGCCAAGGTCCCAAACTGCTCGGCAATGACAAGGGGCGAGTGGTTCGGGAGCATGACCCCGCCCGAGCCGAGTCGGATTCGCTCGGTATTGGCCGCTACGTGAGCGATGAGCACCGCGGTGGCCGACGATGCGATCGTCCGCATGTTGTGGTGCTCCGCGTACCAGACCCGTCGATAGCCCAACTGCTCTGCGCGGCGGGCGAGCAGCACACTTCCCTGCAGGCTGTCGCGAACGCTCTCACGGGGACCGACGACAGCGAGGTCTAGGAGCGACAGGGGCGTGACTGGCATGTACCCTCTCGAGGAATCGAATGCATCCGGACCCCGGCATGCGCAATAATGTCGCGAAATCGCCAGAACTGGGGAGTTTCGCGGCAGTAACGTGCAGGTGCAGGGCGATTACTACTGGGGCGGGCCCCAGAAGAACATGTCGAAGCGATCCGCCCCCGCAGCGACTGCCTCGGAGTAGGTGAACGCTCCGTCGTACAAGGCGTCGTCGAGGATGATGCCGTCTAGGCCGTTTGGGACCAGCTCATGGAGTGCGTGGAGGTCGCCTAAGTGTCCGATACCACCTCGCGCCATCACCGGACGGTTCGTGTGTGCGCAGAAGTCCGCTAGCAGATGCCGGTCGCCGTGCTTCCAGTGGTGCTTTTCAGCCTGATCGGAGATCACGAACCGGCTGCAGCCCGCGCGCTCGAGGCTGCCCGCGATGTCAAAGACGTCATCTTGGCGAATGTCGAGGCCAACGGCCACGCGATCACCGTGGGCCTTCACTGCCGCGCTTGCCCATTCGCGGTCGGTGCCGTCGATGACAACCCGGCTGGCACCCGTCGCGATCGCGACCGACAACGCGGCCTCGTCGCCCACCACTCCCGAGTACTGCAGATGCGCCCCACCCGCCACCATATGGTGATGGTTGGGAGTCCCGCCATCGATCGCATCCTGGTCGACGATGTGGATCCACGCCGCACCCTGATGCACCCACGAAGAGATCGATTGAGCGACGGAGCCGATCTCATCGGACTGGCCGTAGCCCTGCGGAGCAATGCGCGCGCGTCCTCCAGCAATCGTGACAACCGGCAGCAGGGCAAGGGGATACGTGGCCATGCACGCAGACTATCCGCGAACCCCTCGTGCCCCAATCCCGACATGGCCTGCGCCGCCTGCAGGGAAGGTTTGAAGGTCGAGGGACTTCAGGCTCAGCCATACGCCGGTGCCCCTCGCAAGGCGCATGTCAGCGGCAGCCTCAGGCGTGATGGCAGCGACCACACTCGGCTCACCGTCGACAAGGACTCGGATCCTGTCATGCGACGGCTGGAGCGAGATCACGTTTCCCTGCCATACATTCCTCGCGCTGCCCTCGGGCCGGGTCAGGTGCAAGGTGACCGACTCTGGTCGCACGACGGCCAAAGCAGGGCCTGCGAGGTCATGGTCGACGATGTTCAACACTCCCCCAGCGGCCAGCGTGAGTGTGCCGCCGGCGGCCTCACCGCGTAGGAGGGTGACGCCCATCAGGGTTGCAACGTAATCGGTCAGGGGTCGCTGCGAAAGCTCAGCGGGGGTGCCGTCCTGGGAGACGATTCCGTTCTCGAGCACGATGACGCGATCGGCGAGAAGGAGGGCATCGAGCGGGTCGTGGGTGATGAGGACGACGCAGCCGGCGAAGGACTCGAGTTGCGTCTGCAACTCTGCGCGGACGATCTCCTTCGTCTCGACGTCAAGGGCTGCGAGTGGCTCGTCAAGGAGCAGGACGTCGGGCGAGGTCGCAAGCGCACGCGCCAAGGCAACACGTTGAGCTTGGCCCCCGGAGATCTCTCCGGGTTTGCGACTCGCGAGGTCAGCGACGCCGAGGAGTCGAAGCGTCTCCAAAGCCTTTGCGCTAGAGGCAGACCGTCCGGCGCCGCGCGCGCGTGGCCCGAAAGCGACGTTGTCCAGAACGCTGAGGTGGGGGAAGAGTGCATAGTCCTGGAAGACCACTCCGACTGATCTGCGCTGGGCCGAAGCGAGCGTCGCGCCCCCATCGTCGACCACCCGGCCGTTGATGCTGATCGATCCGGCATCGATGGGGTGCAGCCCGGCGATGGCGCGAACGAGGGTGGACTTGCCCGCTCCATTCGGCCCGAGGATCGCGACGACGGTGCCGGGCTCGATGAGGGCGGCGATCGAGAGGGTGAAGTCACCTCGGGTGACCGTGCAGTCGAGGTAAAGGCTCATGAGCGAGCGGCCCCCCTCATGTAATTGCCACGCAAGGCCACCAGCACGGCCACACTCACGGCGAGCAGCAGGATGCTCAGAGCAATCGCGATGTCACGATCGGATTCGAGGGCCGTATAGACGGCAAGGGGCATCGTCTGGGTGACCCCGGGAAAGTTGCCGGCAAAGGTGATGGTCGCCCCGAACTCGCCGAGCGCGCGCGCCCAGCACAGGGCCGCCCCCGCGATGATCGAGGGCCCGACGAGGGGGATCGTGATTCGACGGAACACCGTCCAGGGCGAGGCACCGAGGGTGACAGCGGCGTCCTCGAAACGTCGGTCGAACGAGCGGAACGCACCCTCGAGGGTGATGATGAGAAAAGGCATGGCGACAAAGGTCTCGGCGAGGATCACCCCCGTCGTGGTGAACGGCAACTGGATGCCGAACGTGTCGAAGAGGAATCCGCCGACCGATCCTCGGCGACCGAACGCCGCGAGCAGCGCCACCCCCGAGACGACCGGGGGAAGCAGCAGCGGCACGATCACGAGGGCACGGATAAGCCGGGTTCCCGGAAGGATTTCGCGGGCCAGCAGCCACGCCAGTGGGATGCCGATGACGGCAGCGATCGCCGTCGCAATCAAGGAGGTGACGAGCGACAGTCTCAGGGCATCCATCGCCGAGGGGGTGGAGATAATCGACGCGAACGATTCCCACGGCGCCTGCAGCAGCAGGGCGATGAGGGGGACGACGAGGAACGCGACTGCGATCACCCCCGGCCCGATGAGGAACCACGGGGGCGCTGCTGCGCGCCGGCCGTTCACCAGGGCCGCGCGAATCCGTAGGCGCGCAGGATGCCCTGCACCGACGTTGTGAATCGCACGTACATGACGAACGCCCGGGCGGCTTCGGCGTTGGGGGCACCGATGACCGTGGCGATCGGATAGGTGGTCGTGGCGTTGCTCGCCGGTGGGATGGTCACGGACGTGACCTTGCCTCCCGCCGCCTTGACATCGGTGACGTAGACGATGCCCGCATCGACCTCGTCAGCCATCACCCTGCCGAGCACATCGCGAACGTCAAGCTCCAAGGTGACCGGCTTGACTACCACGGAGTTGAGCTTCAAGACATCCCTGGTGGCCGCACCACATGGCACTGCCACCGCACACACCGCAACGAGAACGCCCGGCCTCGACAGGTCGGAAAGACCCGTGATGCCAGCGGGATTGCCCGGCGGCATCGCGATAGCCATGCTGTTCTTGGCGAAGGGAAATGGTGCGTTCACTCGTCCCGCATTGACTGCCTTCCACATGGTCGGCTCAGATGCGGTCGCGAGCACATCAACGGGTGCGCCTGCGTTGATTTGCTCGACGAGAGCAGGGCTACCGCCGAAGTTGAACTTCACGTTCGTGCCCGGGTACTTTTTCATGAAGGCTGCGGCGATCACCGGGAACACGTCGGTGAGGGACGACGCTGCCGACACCGTGACCGTGCCGCTCACCTGCTGGGGTGCCGCCGGGCGGCCGGGCGCCGCACCTGCCGCTCCTGCTCCAACCAACGGGGTCACCGTGATTGCGGTCGCCAACGACCAGGCCAACAGAACTCTGCTCACGCTCACGTTGCTGCCTCCAGTTCGACGATGACGTTTGTTGACTTGATTACCGCCGCCACTAGCGAGCCCGGGGCAAGGCCGAGTTCATCGGCCGACTCCCGGCTCATAAGCGAGGTGACCCGATGCGGTCCGGCCTGGATCTCGACAAGGGCCATCACGCCGTCTTTCTCAACCCGAGTGACGATGCCGGGGAACCGGTTGCGCGCCGACTGCTGGACTGCCCGCGCCTGAAGCTGGGACTGCTCCGCCATGAGGAGCGCGACACTAGCGGCGTCAACGGTCTTCGGGCCCGATGAATGAGACCCCTCCGCCAGCCGACCCGCATCCAGCCAGCGGCGCACAGTGTCGTCACTCACTCCGAGCAAGTTTGCTGCTTCAGAAACCCGCAAATCTGCCATAATTGATCAATCTAAACCGTATTTGCGGATCTAACAAGCGTGAGTGCTCTCGCGTCAGGCGACATTGGCCGGTGCCACGACCGGCATCCCGTTCATCGCGGCAGCGGCAGCGAGCCTGAGGTCGTAGGTCACTACGGCGACGAGGTCATCGCCCAGCGCGAGGGCCGACGCAAGGTGGATTGCGTCAACTGTCCGCAGGTCCGAGGGTCCAAGCCGACCGGCCGCTTCGAACAGCGAAGTAGTGATGGAAAGAAGAGTGATCGAATCAAGCACGACCCGAGCCCGTAGAACTCGGTCGGGGGCGGCCCGCTGAACCGCGCGAAACAACTCGGTTCGGGCCAGATCACCTGCAACCAGTAATGGTTTTGTATCAGCTATCCAGGCACGGAGTGCATCGGTCTCAGCCTCAGCGACGACGAGTTTCACGAGCGCCGACGTGTCGATGTAGTGGGCCACGGTCAGTAGCGCTCGGTATCCCTCATCAGCGCCAGTTCCGCCGACAGGCTCGGCCCTGCTTCAGGCGCAGTGAGGTCTCCAATGTCGCGACGGGGTGGGCGCGCTGAGCCCGAGTCGATCATCAATTGAAGGCTCGAGGCTAGGAGCGGGATCATCTGCGCGACAGCACGGCCTCGATCCGTGATCGTCACGATCTCGCCGCCAGCCACACCCGCGACGACTGCGGACGCGTTTTGCTTCAATGCTCGAATACCGACCTCGGCCATGTTCTTCAAGGTAGCACAATGAGACGGGCGTCAGTCCGGGGACCCTTGATACTCGAACACCAACTCAGCCTTGCCGTCTCATGAATTCCTCGTAAGGATTCTCCGGCCCCGTTGACCAAGTCGTGGGGGAATCGGGCCGGTCCCGCCGACAACTGGTTTCGCGCGCGCTGCGCGGCCCACGCAATCGGGTTATGTTGAACTGCATTTTCCAATCAATAAACAAGGAGTTCATTCGTGAAGACAGTTTCAATCGCAGTGGTCGCATTTGCCGCCGCGCTCAGCCTCGGCGCATGCAGCTCATCCAGCGACACAGCAGCCACGCCGGCCGCATCAACATCATCCGCTTCCGCGCCCGCCTCGGCGCCCGCACCCGTCGAGACGGCCGCCCCTTCAGAAGAGCCCATGACCGGCATGACCATCCTTGACGTGGCATCGTCGGCCGACGGCTTCGCCACACTCACGGCAGCCGTTACCGCTGCTGGTCTCGGCGAGTTCCTAGGTACACAGGACGGCAGCTTCGTCACGGTGTTCGCACCGACCGACGATGCTTTCGCAGCCCTTCCCGCGGGCGTGCTCGATGCACTCCTCCTGCCGGAGAACAAGGACCTGCTCGGCAAGATCCTCGCCTACCACGTGATTGAGGGCAATGTCCTCGCCGCTGACATCGTCGATGGCGACGTTCCCACCGCTGAGGGCCAGAGCGTGACCCTCAAGACCGGTGAGTTCATCACAGTCAACGGGTCGAAGGTCATCGCAGCCGACGTCGTCGCCTCCAACGGTGTCATTCACGGTATCGATGCAGTTCTCCTCCCGCCGGACGTCGACATCGACGCACTGCTTGCCAACTAGTCGCACCACGCTTGATGCGAATGGGGAGGGCCCAGTGCCCTCCCCATTCGTTATGGCCTCCCCATTCGTCATGGCACTGCGACGAATTACCCGGTTGTTCTTCCACCCTTCCATGACACGTCATGTTGAGACCGCTGACTGCTCATGCAGATGCGTTGCACTACGACCGTGCGGATTGCAATCTCAGCGGAATCGTTCCTACCCCGGACGAATGGCGTGGCAAACTCCGTGGCCCACGTGGCGCGGTCCCTGCGCCTCCTAGGCCACGACTGCCTCATCATTGCGCCGGACACCTTCCCGCACCGCGACTTCGAGGGCATGCCAGTCCACCGGGTGCGATCCGTGCAGATCCCCGGGGTTCACGACGTGGACATCGC
>CAMCSO010000020.1 GCA_945877545.1 Bifidobacterium breve
AAGTCCATTGGTATTGCGCCCTGACCCGCCATCCACGCGGACAGTCGATTCCCGATCGCGCCCGCTGAGTGGGCTTGGGCATCGCGAGTGAAGATGGTCCGACCCTTTGAGTCAATCGGGAAGGCGGTGGGGGGAACCTTCGTGAAGACCGTGCCCGTCGCATCAGCCTGCGTCATGAATGGCACGCTGTTCCACTCGGAGGCGAAGCCGTTGACGAAGCCCTCGTTTGCGTCCAGCCCAAGGCCCGCCAAGCCGGAGGTTCCGTCGGTGACTGCCGACCAGGCCTGCGGGAGCCAGTAGGTCACCGGGCCGTTGAAGTTATCGGCGTTGATGAAAAGCGTCCAAGCTCGGTTTCCGGATGGTCCGGCGCCAATTGATCGCCCAGGTGAGGGGAGTGGCAGGCTCATCCAGGCGGTGCCGAGATATCCCCCGGACGATGCGGGTGTCAGCGGCATGCCGTCGGGAGGTACGAGGAGTCGGTTGCTGAACTGGACAAGGGCTGTCTCACTGCGGCGTACCGGGCGCGTGTCGTCGAACGTCCACCCCGGAGACGAGTACATGGTGTTGTAGCAGTCAGGGGTGCCATTCATTGCGTACTTCGGCATGACGGTCCGAAACCTCGTACTGGCCCACCAGCCGAGACCTCCCTCAATGGTCTGGAAGTAGCCCCACCAACTGCCGTCACGCATGTCGTCGAACTTGGACTTCGCACAGAAGGCTCGCTGGACGCTGGGGGGCTGGTTCACGTTGTTCGGCGATATCCAGGTGGAACTCAAGCCGATCTGGAGGCCGTCGATCGGCTCTGCGAGAAGTGGCCATGCCTGCGAATACCAACTGAAGCCCTCGCGATAGCCGGGCGGACTATCGGCTGTGTCGGCTGAGAAGTAAGCGTTGCAGGACGAGTCCTCGCAGGTCGAGAAAGCTCCACCGGACGAATACTCGACTGGTGCGGGCGCAGCCTCGGCCCTCCCGCCGCCGACTGGAATCGTCAGAGCAGTGGCCATCGCCACGGCGCCTGCCTTCGCCCGAACTCGCATGCGAAAAGCCTAGATCCCTGGTCAGCGGCCCGCGACAATAACGATTCGCCCGTGGAGAATCCGAATGCCTTCATCGATCTCGTTGTACCCCTCCCGCTGTTGTCCTCACTGCCGGCCATGACCCCCTACCCGACATTTCCATGCGCCCGACTCGTTCCACGGCTCGTTCGGAATGTCCGGATTGCTGCCGAGCGCCGCGGTAGAGGTCGAGCGTGTGTGGGCATGTCCGGTTGTGTCACGGACTGGTCCTGAGGCATGATGCACCTAAATCGAATGACGAAGGGCGCAACCTCGTGAGTGGCCTCATCGACATCCCCAACCCCAGAGGTTTGCCCTTCGTCGGCAATGGGCTGCAGTTCCTCGGCAACAATCACGTCGAACGGTTCGGCGCTGCCGTCCGGGCAACGCCAGACGGCCTCGTCCGCCTTCGCTTCCCCAAGTCCGTGTTCGCAGGTGCGCTCATCTGCTCCTCGTCAGCCGAAGCCAGCATAGAACTGTGGGATGATGATCGCTTCCCGAAATTCGTTTCACCTCCCTTGGCGGCTGCCATTCGGAATGGGATCTTCTCGACGTTCACCCATGATCCCGTATGGGCGCCCACCCATCGTGAGATCCTCCCTTCGCTCAGCGGCTCGCAGGTCATTCGCGACCTTCCGATCCTGCACTCTGTTGCGCGCGAACTCACCGACTTCGTCATCGGTCAGGGGCCGAGGGATGGTCGCGTCAACATGGAGGATGCGCTGTCAAGAGCGGCATTCGACGCCATCTGCCAGATCGCGCTGCGGACGAGCTACGGGACGCTGTACCGGCAGTCCGACCCTGAGTACTTCGACCTTATCCGCAAGGGCCTCGAAGAAACGATGGCAGAACTTCGCCAACTTCCCCTCGTCTGGAAGCTGCAAGTCCCGAGGCGGCGACGGCAGGCGGCTCGCTTTGCGCTTGCCCGCAGGGAGGTCGACGCCATCATCGAGCACCGCAGGCTTCTTGGACCCGAGGCTGGCATCGACGACCTGCTCGCCCGGTTGCTGTGGGAGGTCGACCCGGAGACCGGGCAGGCGATGTCGGAGGAGACGATCCGGGATCAGGTGCTTTCCTTCTCGTTCCTCGGTTATGACACCACGAAATCCCTGATGACCTGGGCGCTCTACCACTTGAGCGCGCACCCGGAGATTCAACGGCAGGTGCAGGATGAGATCGACGCGATCACCGGAGGCGACCAGACACGCCCGCTTTCGGCCACCGAGCTCTCGCACCTTCAGGTGCTCGATCGCGTGCTGACTGAGACCCTTCGCATCACGCCCCCGCTTCCCATAATGACCCGGTATGCGGCCACGGAGGAGACCCTGCTCGGCAAATACCGAGTGCCGCAGTACTCAATCATCGCGGTCCTACTCGAAGTCACCCACCGGGATCCCACGAGCTGGCCGGACCCGGAGCGATTCGACCCGGATCGCTGGCTGCCCGAGCGCATTGCGTCGGTCGTGCCCGGCTCCTACTCGCCATTCGGCGGTGGGATCCGCGCCTGCATCGGCCAGGGCTTCGCGCACATGGAGGCCTTGACCTTCCTCTCCACGTTGCTGCGGGCCGCGACCTTCCATCTCGATGGGGAGTACTCCCTCGATGGATCATCAGTGCGCTTCTCCTCATCGCCAGCCGCGCTCAAGACCCTGCGAGTCGTCCGCCGCGAGCCTTCGACAGTCGCGCCCGCGTTTCGCACTGAGCCGGCAGCCAGTTGCCCATTCCCGTCCGCGGCGCGGCAGAGCACTGATGACACGCCGAGCACCGATGACATGCCTGAATCCTTCTCGGCCACCGAAGGCGCACTTACCGTTGCCTACGGGTCCGAGGGCGGCACCTGTCACCAGATCGCCCGACGTCTTGCACGCGAGGCCACGAGCATGGGGCTCGCCGTTTCGATCACGCCCCTCGACTCAATCGTTGAAGCACTGCCGATCTCCGGGCCGCTCGTCATCGTGAGCTCGTCGTATAACGGCGCGCCGCCGAGCAACGCGCGAAGGTTCCTTGCGCATCTGAAATCCGGCGATGCTGAGCTGTCCTCGATGCAGGCAGCTGTCCTTGGCCTCGGCGACCCTGCCTGGCACCTCACCTACCAGGCCGTGCCGATTGAGATGGACGTACTCCTGAAGCGGTCTGGCTGCACACCAATCGTTGAACGGGGGGCAATGGATGTCTCGCAGGACTTCTCAGCCGAATACCTCGACTGGACAGCCAACCTGTGGCCGTCCCTCGGACTCTCCGCTCGTACAGACGGCGGGCGGAT
Source organism: Bifidobacterium breve (assembly GCA_945877545.1). Lineage (GTDB taxonomy): Bacteria > Actinomycetota > Actinomycetes > S36-B12 > S36-B12 > WLND01. Next base: position 3,319 of record CAMCSO010000020.1, read on the forward strand.
CCTTTCGCAGTCGACGCTGAGGGTCACGCGTGCCCACCACGCATCACTGGACACGATCGACGAAGGCGTGAGCAATGGATACGTCGCCTCGATCCGCGAACTGAGGCAGACAAGGTCAGGCACGACCGGCGGACGGTCGACTCGTCATGTCGAGATCACTCTGCCCGAGGGCGTGACCTACAAGACGGGCGACCACCTGATCGTCCACTCCTACAACCATCGGCTCGTCGTCGATCGCGCACTCGACGTACTCGGCATTGAAGCCGGCGCCAGGATCGAGATAACGGCCGAGGATTCAGCGGGCACATGGCTGCCCACCGGGGTTCCGATCGCTGCTAGCTTCCTGTTCAAGGCCTTCATCGACTTCGGCCAGTCAATGTCAGTTCGACAGATGCCAGTCCTTGCGCAGGCGCTCAGCGGCCCGGCCGCTGCCACCGTATCCGCCCTCGGGGCATTGTCTCCCGAGGACTTCGATGCTCAGGTCTTCGATCGGCGGCTGACATTGCTCGACCTCCTCACCGATCTCGGCAAGCCGGCTATCCCGCTCGAGGTGGCGCTCAGCCTGCTGAGCCCGCTCAAGCGCCGCCGGTACTCGATCTCGTCATCGCCTCTCGACGATCCTGGGGTCGCGAGCATCACGGTGGGAGTGGTTCGAGGGCCAGCGCTTTCGGGGCATGGCACCTTCCGCGGGGTGGCATCGACCTACCTTGCGGGGGTCGAGGCCGGGCAAGTCGTGAAGGTGGCCGTCGCATCCTCTGGTGGGTTCCAGCCTCCGGATGATGCTTCGGTGCCGATCATCATGATCGGAGCGGGGACTGGCATTGCGCCCTTCCGCGGCTTTGCCCAGCACCGTGCCGGCCAGCGAGCGCAGGGCCACTCGCTCGGCGAGGCGCTCCTCCTCGCCGGCTGCCGGCGAAGCGACGAGGACCGCCTTTACCTCGACGAGTGGGAGACCCACGAGCGCGATGGCGTCGTCGAGGTCAAGTGGGCGTTCTCCCGCGAACCCGTCATCGGAGCCGATGGCAACCCCACGGGGGAGATCTCGAAGGCCTACGTGCAGGATCTCGTCACCACGACCCGCCCACGCATCGATGAACTGCTGAGTCGTGGGGCGATCATCTACATCTGTGGCGATGCCTCGGGAATGGCGGCCGGGGTGCGGGCTAGCTTCGGTGACGAGGTGGTCGACGATCTGCGTTCACGCGGCCAGTACATGGAGGATGTCTGGAGCAGTACCTTTTCGCACGCGTGAATCCGCGGCCCAGGCTCGCGAAGTCCTCGACCGATGCGAAGCGAGGAAGATTCGCGGAACGCGCCTCGCGCACGGCCGCGAGCCCAAACGCACGGCGCCACCCGGCTTGAGTGCGAAGAGCCGGAGAGGATCGCCATCAGGGGACGCAGGTCGGCATCCGCTGCGGTCTAGCCGACATCGAGGAGAATTCCGTACTCCGACACTCTGTGCAGAACGCTGTCGAATGACGGGCCCGCTCCAGGCCCGTAGTACAAATCCCGCATGGCGTTCGCGTGTTCGACCCGTAGTCGCGGGATCACATGGGACCGCGGATAAAATGCTGGACTCGCGGCGAACCCGCCACGAGGAATCGGCAGGTCTCCGCCGAACCTCACCGACTGGGCCAGGCAGTCCGTGATAGTGGCGTCCAAGTCATCGCGTGCGAAGAAGCCGCGAACGTCCTCTCGCCCAAGCAAGGCCCAGATGTCGTAGTACTGGCGACCGATGCGCGTCCAAGAGTGCTCCTTGTGGTGGTCCGGCGACATGCTCGCGAACGTGTTGACCCGAAGAAGCTTCTCCACGAGCGTGCGACCCGGATGGAGCATGCGCACGGAGAACGCTGCCAGGTCCGGGAACTCGCTGACATTGACGGTGGCGCTGAGTTGCCGCGCGAGAAGTGACGTGACCTCCCGCGGCTCATTCGGGTCGTGTCCAGTGCTCTGCCCGAGCTCGAGCAGAATCGACGACGGGTCCGCGACAGCCGTCCCGGTTGACGCTCGAGCGACCACCGGGATCGACAGGTTCACCTTGTACCCAAGGGTGCCCTCACGAGGCTCGACAGCCGGGCGCCTAGCCGACGCCGGCCTACCGAGCGAACCTGGCTTGCCGGAATGCCTCCCATCGGTGAGGGTGCCTCCGGTTGCGGTTTGCGCCGCCTCGCACAAAGTTTTGAGAAACTTCGGTCCTGCTTTGCCGCCGCCAATCGACCCGGTGACGATGAGGTCAAGGTCCTCGGAAAACCGAGCGACGATCCCCATCTTCTCCAGGCTCGTTCCACCTTTGAACACTGTGACCCCCGGGTGTGCCGCTTCCATCGCCCGCAGTGCCTGGCACACCCAGTAGTCCTTCTCGACCGCCAAAGCAGGGATGCCGAGGTTCTGGGCTGCCCGGGCCACGGTCGGCTGAAAGATGCTCGCGTTCGCCTCACGCCACGTCCGCAAGGGATCGGGACTCATGCCGAGAGGAACACGAGCGCCGCGACGCGGGTACGCGGATCGACATCCGGCACCTGGTCGGACAGATCGCGACGCCCGGCAGCGGACAACAGAGCAGCCAGTCGAGCCCGAACACCGCCCGGCTCCGTCGGTGACGCCAGAGCCAGTCGCTCCGCCATGGCGCCGTCAGCCTCGAGCATTCCCCGCAGTCGTGCCCACCCCTGGGACGCCGGCACTTCGACGACGGACTCCCAATCGCCGAGCGTTTCCAGTAGTGCCACGTCTACCGGCGTGAGGCGAGCCTTTGCACGGGCCGTCCGCGTGGGGCGCGACACGAACCTGACCAGTCCCGTCGACTCCGGTGCACGCGCGGGAACAGCAACGTGCGCCCGGCGGGGAACCTGCGTTGACAGCCGTAGGGCGTTGGCGGCGGACAGCCCGGCAGGACCCACAGCGCTCGAGCCAACGAGTTCGCGAACCAGAGCGTCAGGATGCGGCGGGCTCATGCCCAAAGGTGTCTGCACGCCGCGCCAGTACAAGCCCTTGCGGACGCGCATGAGCTCACTGCGCACCGCCAGATCCGTGAGCAGATGCTGCGACGCCGACGCAGATGAGCCCGGAAAGTCGGTGAAGCGCCAGAATCGGTTCGAGCTTCGCAGAACACGCACGGTCGACCGCCACTGCTGCGTGTGCTCGTGCTTAACAGTTCGACGTCTGAGTTTGGCCGTGCTCGTTGTCATGGCATCCTCACATTCAGGCACGAGTTGCTGCAGCAATTCGCTACATGTTACTGCACTGTCGCGGCTCAGCCCCCCAGCGGCCGGGCGTCCGGGCTTCTCGTCGCCGTGGCCTGATCATGCAATGGCGGCCGCTCCGTGCTGGGCCCATGTGCCCGCGTCAGAGTTCGCGATGACGATCTCCCCCAGCCACGGAGGCCGGTGAGGGTCCGCCTACTCGTAGTGATAGCGGCAAGCGGCTATTCGGATCTCGTCGCCGGTTACCTTGTAGATCAGTCGGTGCTCGTCGGTGATGCGTCGAGACCAGTAGCCGTGGAATCCGTGCTTGAGGGCCTCGGGCTTGCCGATGCCGATGTTGGGTTCACCAATGGCTCCGGCGCGTGCGATGTCGTTCAGCAGCGCATTCACGCGTTTGAGCACTCGCCGGTCCTGTTCCTGCCAGTGGATGTAGTCGGACCAGGCGTGTTCATCCCATAGGAATCTCACTCAGCGAGGGCGTGCTGGCTGCCACTGCCGGATTCCAGTCGCTCAATAGACCCGAGCAGGCGACGTGCGTTCGCGGGGCTGCGCAGCAGGTAGGCGGTCTCCTTGAGTGACTCGTAGTCTTGAAGCGACACGAGCACGACCGGTTCGTGGCCGGAGCGAGTGATGACAACCTCCTCCCGATCCGCGATTACCGCATCGAGGGTGGAGGCAAAGTTCTCGCGTGTGTGCGAGTACGACAGTGTTCTCATGACACTCCTTCCGTACAGAAAACCGTACAGTGCTCGTTGGCCTCAGGTCAATGCTGGGTGATGACCGGTCTGGGCTCATGGCGGTTGATTGGGAAGCGGCCAGTAGTGGGTGACGGTGTCAAGGGCGTGCATCACCAGAAGATGGGCGTCGAGTTCAGTTCATCTCGGTGAGGGCACGCAGCAGGGCGCCTCGTGCATCGCGGTGGGCGCCGAACCCGGTGAGCACGCGTGGTCGTCCGTTTCGCGCTTGGGAGACTGCGACGAAAGAAGGGATCCCGAAGTCGCTGGTGAGGTCCAGTGCCCACAGGTCCCGGTCGAGTTCGCGGGAGTAGTGGGCGGGGATGCGGTCGAAGTAGGGTTTGCCCAAGTCGCGCCGGCCACAACCAGAAAGCAGGAGCGGTGTGTTCAGGAGGGGATGGTGTGATTCGGGCTACGCCCGGACGGCGGCGTCGATGATCAAGGCGACCCCCACTAGCCCCGCCGCCCACAGGATCGCAGGGGAGCCTGCGCTCTTGCTGGACCACTGCGAGATTCGCTCGAGAACAGGATCGAGCTTGGCTGAACCGGCACGGCGCAACACCGTCAGGACGAGTGCCGGAAGCACCATCAGGACGAGTGCCGGAAGCACCATCAGGATGCAGTAGCCCGTCACCAAGAGTGTCGACCCCGCAATCGGCAGTTCTGCCCGGGAGATCAGCGCGATCGCCCCGATGTAGGGCAGCATGGAAGCGGCCTCAATCGCCACGGCTGACACCGCAAGGGTGAAGAGGGGACGCAGGGGCGCATTGGGTTCCAGCGCGCGCTCACGCCACGAGTGCACCTTGTCGGAAGTTGGGCGCTTGGGACGGCGGCTGCGCCAGACGGCGAATGCAATCAGGAGGACGCCCACCAGCGCTTCAAGAATCACGCCCGCCATGTGGGCCTGGGGTGAGCGGAGGGCGGCAGTTGCGGCATCAGCGACCTCGAGCAGTGCTAGGCCGATGGCGAAGTACAGGCCAGCAACCACCGCTAGGTAGGCAAACATCCGTCCGAATGACGGCCTCCCTGGTGCCAGCAAAAGCAGAGATGGAATGACCAAGGTTCCGATGCTCGTGCTATCTGCAAGCGCAAGGAATGGAAGTGCCAAGAGGGATACGTCCACGATTCTTGCCTTCTCATGGAACTGATCGGACGCAAGCGGCGACGACCAGAACGGATTGGCCTCTGGGTGCCGTTCGCGAGGCCAGCGCCTCTTCGCGAGAATGGACTGGTGAGCAACCGCCTTGAGTCCTCGACTAGCCCGTACCTCCTCCAGCACGCTGAGAATCCAGTCGAGTGGTGGCCGTGGTCTGATGAGGCATTCGACGAGGCGCGCCGCCGCGACGTCCCGATCTTCCTTTCTATCGGATACTCGGCTTGCCACTGGTGCCATGTGATGGCGCACGAGTCCTTCGAGAACGAGGCGACCGCCGCCTACCTGAACGAGCACTACGTGAGTATCAAGGTCGATCGCGAGGAGCGGCCTGACGTTGACGCCATCTATATGGACGCGACGATCGCGATGACCGGGCATGGCGGCTGGCCAATGAGCGTCTTCCTCGACCTCGATGCGCGTCCCTTCTATGCGGGGACCTATTTCCCGCCGGAGCCTCGGCATCAGATGCCGTCATTTGGACAGATCCTTCAGTCGATATCGACAGCCTGGACGGACCGGCGCAGCGAGGTCGAGTCAACGGCTACCCGGATGATCGAGGCATTGCGCTCACGCAGCGGTCCCGTCGGCGATGCACCGCCCCCCGATGACGAGGCTCTCACCGCGGCGGTCGCACTCCTCGAAGGTGACTTCGACACTCGCTGGGGTGGGTTTGGGTCGGCCCCGAAGTTCCCTCCGTCGATGCTGCTGGAATTTCTCCTGCGCGAGGCCGCTCGTACCCGCAGCCTCGAGGCGATCACCATGGCCGAGTGGACCCTCACTGCAATGGCGCGCGGGGGTATTTACGATCAGCTCGGCGGCGGGTTTGCGCGCTACTCGGTCGACGCCGAATGGGTCGTGCCCCACTTCGAGAAGATGCTCTACGACAACGCACTTCTCCTGCGCGACTATGCGCACTGGTGGCGCCTGACGAGGTCGCTGCTCGCGGAGAGGGTGGTGCGCGAGACGGCCGAGTTCCTGCTTCGTGAGATGCGGACCCCTGAGGGTGCGTTCGCCTCAGCCCTCGATGCCGACAGTGAGGGGGAGGAGGGTCGCTTCTACTCGTGGACACCGAAGCAGCTCATCGAGGTACTCGGTCCAGTCGATGGTGACTGGGCCGCGGGGCTGTTCACTGTCACTGCCGAGGGCACCTTCGAGCACGGAGCCTCGACCCTGCAACTGCCGCACGACCCCGAGGATTGGGACCGCTGGGCCAGGGTTCGCGCGGCCCTCATGGCGGCGCGAGACTTGCGAGTGCGTCCTGGTCGCGATGAGAAGGTGGTCGCTGAATGGAACGGGCTCGTGATCGCGGCGCTTGCCGACGCGGGAGCGATCTTCGACGAGCCGGACTGGGTCGCAGCCGCGGTTGCAGCCGGCGAGGTGATCACGGGCGTGCATCTGGGGGCCAGCAGGCCGGGCCGACTTTCCCGCACATCACGCGACGGCCACGCGGGTCGCAATGACGGCGTGCTGAGCGACTACGGCGGCGTCGCCGAGGGACTCCTCACGCTGTTCCAGGTGACGGGCGATGCTCGCTGGCTTGAGATCGCCGGACAACTCATTGACGTGGCTGTCGAGCACTTTGCCGACGGTGATGGCGGGTTCTTCGACACGGCTGACGACGCTCAGGTGCTCGTGCGCCGGCCCCGCGATCCGGCGGACAGCGCTGAGCCCTCGGGCTGGTTCTCGGTGGCGAATGCCTGCGTCTCCTATTCGGCGATCACCGGCGAGATGAGCTACCGGGCGGTTGCCGAGCGGGCGCTCGGGGTCGCCACCCTCGCCGCACAGCGCTCGCCGCGAGCGGCCGGATCGGGCCTGTCGACGGCATCGGCGTTGCTCTCCGGGCCGCTGGAGATCGCGATTGTGGGAGAGCAGGGAGCAGCTGACACGATGCTGCTGCGGCGCATTGCCTTCGGGTCCACCTCGCCGGGGGCTGTCGTCGCGATCGGACCTGGCGCCGACAGTGGATCAGGCGAGCAGGTGCCGCTGCTTCGCGACCGGCCGCTCGTCGGAGGCGGCGCGGCGGCGTATGTGTGCCGGGGATTCGTCTGCCAGCGCCCTGAGACGTCCGCCGAGGGACTTGCCCAACTCGTCCAAACTCACCCCGCATTCCTTCCACACAAGGGCACAGGCGGCGAGTAGCCGTGTGGGGGAACCGGTGATGAGTCCGATGCCGTCGATCGTTCTCGCACGGGGGATTCCCGCGAGCGGTAACCTATCGACCTGTGGGCCTCTCGGATCTGATCTATCGCGTGTACGAGCGACAGCTCGCCACCCAGATCCCGCCCGATCGCCGCCCGCGGCACGTCGGCATCATCCTTGACGGAAACCGCAGGTGGGCGGAGGCGCAGGGCTCCAGTTCATCGGCGGGCCATCGAGCCGGCGCCGCGAAGATCGTCGATTTCCTCGGCTGGTGTGACGAGGCCGGGGTCGAGGTCGTCACCCTGTGGCTCCTGTCGACCGACAACCTTGCCCGTCCTCCTGTCGAACTTGAGGCCCTCGTCGGCATCATCGAGGACACGGTGAGCAATCTCGCCGAGCAGGCGCGCTGGCGCATCCACCCGGTTGGCGCCCTCGATCTTCTCCCTGATCACACCTCGCGCCTGCTCAAGGAGGCCGAGGCTGCTACCCGCAATATCGACGGTGCGATCGTTAACGTTGCAGTCGGCTACGGCGGTAGGCGTGAAGTGGTCGATGCAGTTCGCTCCCTCCTGCAGGAGCATGCAAGTCAGGGCACATCGCTCGACGAGCTCGCCCAGTTCATCGACGTTGAACACATCGCTGAGCACCTGTATACAAAGGGCCAGCCGGATCCCGACCTGGTGATTCGGACGTCGGGGGAGCAGCGGCTCTCGGGGTTCCTCCTCTGGCAGAGCGCCCACTCGGAGTTCTACTTCTGCGAGGCCTACTGGCCCGATTTCCGGAGGGTCGATTTCCTGCGCGCGATGCGCGCCTACGCCGAGCGGCAGCGGCGGTTCGGGACCTGAGGGTTCACCCGCTGTCCATCCGAGGGCGCGGCGTGTCGTTCACCGACGATTACTCAAGCGCTCTAGCGTGAGGTGACGGGAGGGCAGCGGCCTTCCCCCTGATTCCGTTCCGGGCCCCGCCGGCGGTGGCCCCTAGGGAGGCCACGTGCCCAGTTCGCTCAGGCTCGTTCACGAACGTCGCACCTACGTGCTTGATACGTCCGTCCTGCTCTCCGATCCCAAGGCGCTCATGCGCTTCGACGAGCACGATGTTGTGATTCCCCTCGTCGTGGTCATGGAGCTCGAGGCGAAGCGCGGCCACCCGGAACTCGGCTACTTCGCGCGGGCAGCCCTCCGGATGCTCGACGACCTGCGCATTGCCTACGGCCGGATCGATGACCCGATGCCGGTCGGGGTTGCCGGGGGGAGCGTCCGGGTCGAGCTTAATCACACGGACACTTCAGTGCTCCCCATGAGTTTGCAGATAGGTGATAACGACAGCCGGATCCTCGCGGTGGCGCGCAATCTCGCCGCGGAGGGTCGCGATGTCGTGCTCGTGAGCAAGGACCTGCCGATGCGTGTGAAGGCATCAGCCGTTGGACTCACCGCCGAGGAGTATCGCGCCGAACTCGTCATCGAATCCGGCTTCACCGGGATGGCTGAGATCGATGTCGCAGCCGCGGTCATCGATCGGCTGTACGACGAGGCGGTTATTGATCTTGACGCTGGCCGCGACCTGCCGTGCCACACCGGCCTTGTTCTTGTCTCCGATCGCGGCAGCGCCCTCGGCCGGGTGACCTCAGGCAAGCGGGTCCGTCTCGTTCGGGGTGACAGGGAGGCGTTTGGCCTGCACGGCCGCAGTGCCGAGCAGCGCATTGCCCTTGACCTGCTTCTCGATCCGGAGATCGGGATCATCTCGCTCGGTGGTCGTGCCGGGACCGGCAAGAGCGCGCTCGCCCTGTGCGCGGGGCTTGAGGCCGTCCTTGAGCGGGGCCAGCACCGAAAGGTCATCGTGTTCCGTCCGCTCTTCGCGGTCGGTGGGCAGGAACTCGGATTCCTGCCAGGGTCGGAGGCGGAGAAGATGTCGCCGTGGGGTCAGGCGGTATTCGACACGCTAGGCGCTGTCACGACCCAAGAGGTGGTCGAGGAGATCGTCGATCGTGGGCTGCTCGAGGTGCTCCCGCTCACCCACATCCGTGGCCGATCACTTCATGACTCGTTCGTCATCGTCGACGAGGCTCAGTCCCTTGAGCGAAATGTGCTCCTCACGGTGCTCTCGCGCATCGGACGTGACAGTCGGGTGGTGCTCACGCACGATGTCGCCCAGCGTGACAACCTGCGTGTCGGACGACATGACGGGGTCGTTGCGGTGGTTGAGAAGCTCAAGGGACACCCGCTGTTCGCGCACGTGACGCTCACCCGTTCCGAGCGATCACCGATTGCAGCGCTCGTGACGGAGATGCTCGAGGATCTCGATCCTGCATAAACGGCCATTGGTTGGGAAATGATGTGGATGACCTGTGGAAATCACTGTGATCCCCGTCACAATGTATTGTCCTCTGCTCCTCTATTTCTCCTCGTAAAGTGCCGAATAATGATCGAATTGTCCTGCTTTGTAGTGATGTTCAACACGCTTCACCGACGTGACAGACGAGCCGATTCAGGGCAAATTAACGTCATAGTTTTCGTTTGAGATTTGAGTTGGGAGATTCTGCATGCGACGGTCTCGGAGGATCATCTCCGTTGCGACAGCCGTAGCCATCTTCATCGGTGGTCTCTGGGCACCGGCGGCCCTCGCGGCCGACCCGGAACCGACCGCAACGCCCTCGCCAGGTGCAAGTTCCGAAGCCGAGTCACGAGCGAAGGATCCCGTCGAGGCCCTCAGGGAGCGGGAATGGGGCTATGCGCAGGGCTTCGGCGCGGCTCGTGACACCAAGGGGCTCATGCTGAGCCTGTATCGAGGCAAGTGGTTCGTGAAGAAGGCTGACGACCGCCGCAGGTGCATTCTCAAGCGCGAGAGCCGCGCCGACTACAAGGCGGTGAGTGTCGGAGGCAAGTACCGCGGCGGGTATCAGATGAGCCGGCCCCTCATGCGGGGTGCCGCTTGGATGATGATGAAGGAGGTCCGCAAAGAAATGGGTCCCGAGGGGGTCGCCATCCTCAAGGAGCTATTCACGACGAAGAGTCACCTGTGGAATCGTTACTGGCAGGATCGCGCATTTTGGACGATCTGGGCCAAGGGCGAGGGCCGCAGTCACTGGCGCAGCAACGTTTACAACTGCTAACCGCCTGCAGGCGGACCCACGGCTATTCGGCTAACCAACGGTCGCATCGTCTCGGCGAAGAAGTCATTGCCTTTGTCATCAACAACGACGAAGGCCGGAAAGTCAACGACCTCGATGCGCCAGACCGCCTCCATACCGAGCTCCGGAAAGTCGATCACTTCGACCTTCGTGATGTTGTCTTGGGCGAGCACAGCCGCTGGCCCACCGATCGAGCCGAGGTAAAAGCCGCCATTTGCGCAGCAGGCCTCGGTCACGGCCTTACTCCGATTGCCCTTCGCGAGCATGACCATCGAGCCGCCGGCCTTTTGGAACTGGTCTACGTATGAATCCATGCGGCCGGCGGTTGTCGGCCCGAAGGACCCTGAGGCGTAGCCGGCCGGAGTCTTGGCCGGGCCGGCGTAGTAAACCGCGTTATTGCGCATGTATTCAGGCAGCGGCTCGCCGCGGTCGAGCATCGCCTTGATCCGCGAATGGGCGAGGTCCCTTGCGACCACAAGGGAGCCGGTAAGCGATACGCGGGTCTTTACCGGGAGGGCGGAAAGCCGGTTCCGAATCGCGTCCATCGGCTGATCGAGGTCGATAGCGACAACATCATCGTCGAGATGAGCGTCACTGATCTCGGGGAGGAACTGGGCGGGGTCCCGCTCGAGCTGCTCGAGGAAGACCCCCTCGGGGGTGATCTTCGCGAGCGCCTGACGGTCGGCTGAACACGAGACCGCGATCGCCACGGGCAGTGATGCGCCATGACGCGGCAGTCGGATGACGCGCACATCGTGGCAGAAGTACTTGCCGCCGAACTGGGCTCCGATTCCGAAGGCCTGGGTCATGCGCCAGATCTCCTGCTCCATCTCCAGATCACGGAAGCCGTGCCCGGTGGCCGAGCCGTGACCCGGCAACGAGTCGAGATAGCGGGCGCTTGCATATTTCGCGGTCTTCAGCGCGAACTCGGCGCTCGTGCCGCCGACGACGACCGCGAGGTGGTACGGCGGGCAGGCCGCAGTGCCGATCTCACGGAGTTTCTCGTCGAGGAACGCAGCGAACGAGGCGGGATTGAGCAGTGCCGCTGTCTGCTGGTAGAGGTAGCTCTTGTTGGCGCTGCCCCCACCCTTGGCCATGAACAGGAATTCGTACTGGGCCTCATTCCCGGCGTGGGTGTTGGCATACAGCTCGATCTGGGCCGGCAGGTTCGTGCCAGTGTTCCGCTCCTCCCACATCGACAGCGGCGCCATCTGCGAGTAACGAAGGTTCAATTGCTGGTAGGCGTCGAAAATGCCCCGCGAGAGGTGCTCCTCATCTTGGCCTGTCGTCCACACATGCTGTCCCCGCTTGCCCATGACGACGGCAGTTCCGGTGTCCTGGCACATTGGCAGGACACCGCCGGCCGAGATGTTCGCGTTCTTGAGTAGGTCGAGTGCGACGAAGCGGTCATTTGCGCTCGCTTCCGGATCGTCGAGAATTCGGGCGAGTTGAGCGAGATGACTCCTGCGGAGCAGGTGCGAGATATCGCGGAGGGCCTCGAATGCGAGGAGTCGAAGTGCCTCAGGTTCTACGTGGAGGATTGTGCGACCATCCACCTCAGTGGTGTGGACCCCCTCGGCCGTGACGAGTCGGTATGCGGTCTCATCCGGGCCGAGCGGGAGCAACTCCTCGTACTGAAACTCAGTCATGCCGCAAGCCTAGACGGGCCACCTCAAGCTCAGCTCATTCCTCCATGCACCCCTACGGTCGCGTAGTCAGCGAGCTTGTCGATCCGATGCTCACTTCGGATATCTCGGATGGTCCCGCTCTTGCCTCGCATGACGATGGAGTTCGTGACCTGCCCCTCGGGCCGGTAGCGGACGCCGTGCAGGAGCTCGCCGTCGGTGATGCCGGTGGCACAGAAGAAGATGTTGTCTCCGGTCACGAGATCGTTTGTATTGAGGATGCGGTCGAGGTCGTGACCGGCGTCGAGGGCCTTGCGGCGCTCGGCATCGTCGCGCGGCCAGAGTTTGCCTTGAATCACGCCGCCCATGCACACCATCGCGCAGGCAGCGATGATGCCCTCCGGAGTTCCGCCGATCCCGGCCAGCAGGTCGATTCCGGTGCCGGGGCGAGCTGCCATGATGGCCCCGGCGACGTCGCCATCCGTGATGAACTTGATGCGTGCCCCTGCCTCACGAACGCGGGTCACGAGATCCTCATGGCGCGGACGGTCCAGGATGCAGACCGTGAGATCGCCCACCGCCTCGCCCTTGGCCTTAGCAATCTGCTCGAGGTTCCACTCGATCGGAGCGGTGATGTCGATGACCCCGACGCAGTCCGGCCCGGCGACCAACTTCTCCATGTAGAACACTGCGCTGGGATCGAACATTGCACCACGTTCGGCAACGGCGATGACCGAGATCGCATTCGGCATGCCCTTGGCAGCGAGCGTCGTTCCGTCGATGGGGTCGACCGCGACGTCGGCCTCGGGGCCGGTGCCGTCGCCGACATGCTCTCCGTTGAAGAGCATGGGTGCGTCGTCCTTCTCGCCCTCGCCGATGACCACGACGCCGTTCATGGAGACGCTGCCAATGAGCAAGCGCATCGCGTTTACCGCGGCAGCGTCAGCGCCGTTCTTGTCGCCGCGTCCGACCCAGCGGGCCGAGGCCATTGCCGCAGCCTCGGTGACTCGCACCAACTCGAGTGCGAGGTTGCGGTCGGGAACATGGCCCGGGTTCGTCGGATTATTAGTCTGGCTCTGATCGGACATAGGTGCCCCTTCCGTTGTGCGCAGCGTAGCCTCCCAATCCGCCTCGTAGGGAGCGTGATGAGCCGATATGGCCCATGATGTTCTCGTGAGTGCAACCGCCCCCAGACCGACCGGTCGCCGCAATGCCCGACTGGGGCAGACCGTCGGCGACATGGTGCGCTCCCTCGCCATCGTGCTCGCGCTCGTCGGGGTGCTCGTCGCCGTCACCTACACTTCGCAGTCCGCCGATGTTCCACGCGTCGACGTGGCCACCGCGCAGGCGCAGGCGCAGCGTCAGGCTCCCTTTGAGCTCAGCACTTGGACCCCGGGGCCGGGAGACGTGGCCACGAGCGTGCGGTGGCAGGCCACTGGGGCTTCAGGGGGCGTCCCGGTGTGGCATATCGGGTATCTCCTTGACGGGTCGGAGTACCTGCAACTCGCACAGTCAGCGACCGTTGAAGTGGGCTTCGTGCCGGAGCAGACGGCGGGCGGCAAACCCCAAGGCGAGGTGTCCCTCGGAGGTGTTCGCTGGCTTCGATTCGAGTCCGCGGGGCGGCGGTCGCTCGTCGGCATTGAGAATGGGGTCACGACCGTCGTGTCAGGAACGCTCCCGTGGTCCGAGATTGAGGCCGCGGCCACTTCGGTGCGGAAGAGCCGCTAAGCACTCGAATCGCCTACACAGGCGGTCGAACCCCCCCCACCTAGATCTCTCCATTGCTGGCGGAGGCGTCCGGCGCAAGCATCCGGGTGCGCGCTGAATCCAGCCATTCCTGACAGGTGGCGGCGAGCTCCTCGCCGCGCTCCCAGAGCGCCAGGGACTGTTCGAGGGTGAGCCCGCCGGCCTCGAGCTGCTGCACGACAACGCCGAGTTCGTCCCGGGCGGATTCGTAGGACACCGGGGTTGTCGGGTTCGGTTGGCTCTTCGTCATGCGCTACTCCCTTGTTCGATGGCCCGGCCCGCGACCCGGGTGGACGTGAACTCGCCAGACGCAACCCGCACTCGAATCTCATCCCCAATGGCCACCTGGGCCGCGTCTCGGATGATCACCCCGCGGGCACCTGTCACGATGGCGTAGCCGCGATCAAGCGTGGCAGCCGGCGACAGTGCCCTCACGCGTGCTGAGAGGTGGGTGATGTCGCGAGTCGAGTGCTCGATGAGGTTGCGGATGAGGCTCGAACTGCGTCGCTGGTGCTCGGCGAGAAGTGAGCGCTCGCGGTCGAGCCGATGGGCCAGGTGGGTGCTGAGGCGGCGGCGCATACCTGCAATGAGTTCTTGCTGCTCGCGAAGTGACGGCACGATCCGCTTCGCGGCATCGGTCGGGGTTGAGGCCCGTAGGTCAGCCACGAGATCAAGGAGGGGGGTGTCCTGTTCGTGGCCGATCGCGGAGACGATGGGGGTCGTGCAGGCGGCAACGGCGCGCAGGAGAGATTCGTTGCTGAAGGGGAGAAGATCCTCGACGCTCCCGCCGCCGCGCGCAATAACGATGACATCGACCCCGGGAAGGGCATCAAGCTCAGCGAGAGCCTCGGTCACGGCTGGGACAGCGGCCACCCCCTGTACGGCAACCTCCCGGATCTCGAACTGCACCGCGGGCCACCGCTCCCGGGCGCCTACGAGCACATCGGTCATGGCCGCACTTGCCCGGCCGCAGATGAGGCCCACTCGCTGCGGAATGAAGGGGAGGGATCGCTTGCGAGAGGGGGAGAACAGACCCTCAGCCGCGAGGACGCCCTTCAATCGCTCGAGTTGGGCGAGAAGTTCGCCGATGCCGACCGGCCGGATCTCCTTGGCCCGCATCTGGAGGCTGCCGCGCCCGGACCAGAACTCTGGCCGGGCGAAAACCACGACCCGCTGACCCGCCTCGATCGGGGGCGTCACGGATCCAAGGAGTGCAGCGTCAGCCACGACGGTCAATGACATGTCGACATCGGGGTCGCGAAGGGTGAGGTAGAGGTTCCGGGCACCGGGCCGCGGCCGGAATTCAGCGACCTGGCCATCGATCCAGATCGGCCCGAGTCGGCCGATCCAGTCCGAGAGCATGCGGGAAACTGTCCGGACGGGCGCCGGTTGCTCCGGGCTGGATTCGAAGGCCACGACTATTCGGGGCGATCTGCTGGGGCGGTGGTTGTCGCGGGCACCGTCATGCGGGACGAGAAGTCCCACGAGGTGACCGAGAGGTCGCCGATCCTGATGGCGACCTCAACGTCGAGCCGGGAGAGCAGCCAGTCTGCGAGGGTCGAAGGCTCATCGCCGAGGTATCTATTGATGAGTAGCGGGAGGATGCGCACTGCCTCGCTGGGGTGCAAGCTCGCATTCCCTGTTCCCCTGACGCCCATGTAGGGCGGGAGGTCGCCAGATACCTCAAAGGCGCAACGTGGATCATTTCGAAGACGTTTCGCAAGCACGGAGTCGGCTTGAGCACAGCACCAGAGTGCGCCACTTTCGTACAGGAACCACTGTGATTGGACGAGCGGAAATTCACGGCCATTGGAGGCGATGCGTATGGGGATGGCGGTCTGATGGAGGAAGCGCTCGACGGTGTCGAGGGGCCATGACCCGGACCGAAGCATCGGCGGTGTATCGAATCCCATAAGTGAATTGTCGCGCACCGCGGCCTACGATGGAACCATGTCGCAGCCAAAGCGTGTCCTCCTCGCAGCACCTCGCGGCTACTGCGCGGGAGTTGATCGCGCGGTCGTCTCAGTGGAGAAGGCTCTTGAGCTCTATGGCCCTCCGGTGTACGTCCGCAAGGAAATTGTCCACAACAAATACGTGGTGGCGTCCTTGGAGTCGCGTGGGGCGATTTTCGTCGATGAGGTTGAGGAGATCCCTGAAGGTTCGACCGTGGTGTTCTCGGCCCACGGAGTCGCGCCGACCGTGCATTCGGACTCGGCGGACCGTGGATTGAAGACCATTGATGCCACGTGCCCGCTCGTGACGAAGGTGCATGCGGAGGCTCGGCGCTTTGCTGGTGAGGGCTACCAGATCGTCCTGGTCGGGCATGAGGGCCATGAGGAGGTCGTGGGGACCACAGGTGAGGCTCCCGATGTCATCACCCTCGTGCAGGACCCAATCGAGGCGGCTTCGGTCATTCTCCCGGAAACTGACAAGCTCATCTGGCTCTCGCAGACGACGCTGTCCGTCGATGAGACCCTTCAGACGATCGAGGTGCTGAAGGGGCGCTACCCGAACCTCATGAGCCCGCCGAGTGACGACATCTGCTACGCCACCCAGAATCGTCAGGTGGCGGTGAAGGAGATCGCTCCGCAGTCCGATGTGCTCATCGTCGTCGGGTCGGGGAACTCATCGAACTCTGTTCGGCTGGTCGAGGTGGCCCTTGATGCCGGGGCACGGGCCTCGCACCGAGTTGACAGTGCCGCGGAACTGAAGGAATCCTGGTTTGCGGAGGCATCAACGGTCGGGCTTACGAGTGGGGCGTCGGTGCCGGAGGTCCTTGTCGACGAGGTGCTCGCATGGCTGGCAGAGCGGGGCTTCTCCACGGTTGAGTTGGTGAAGACGGCCGAAGAGACCCTCGTGTTCTCCCTACCTCCGGAACTGCGCCGAGACCTGAAGGCTGCATCACTGCAGGCGGTAAAGCTGAAGGAGTAGGCGACTATTCGGCGCGCCTGCGCCGCCAGATGACGATGCCAAGTGCCACGACGGCAGGGCCCAGAACCCAGTACCAGCCGGACGACAGCATGAAGAACACATCGAGGAGCCGTCCGGTCAAACCAGCGCTGCCGCTGAGCCCTATCTGGCCTACCGTCAGGCAGGCCACGAAGAACGCAATTGGGGGGGCGATGACGGCGACGGCCGCATCCGGCATCCGCACCCGTACTGCCACGAGCACGCTCGCGATGAGGAGCACCAACCCGGTGAGCAGGCCGGTCCCTGACCCGAGGAGCAAGGCTGATGCTAGGCCCGCCACGAATGTGGCCCCGATAACAATGGCATACGCGGCGTTCGGTCTCAGGCCCATGTGCCGATCGAAGTCATGCATGGAGTCAGCTGCCCAGAACCCCTCGGCCGCGGGCTCGTAGGAGCCGCGGATGTCATCGAACTCCTCAAGGGGTTCAGGAGCGGGAAACGAATTTCTGGGACGGGCGGCTGATGCAACCGCGATGGGCGCGACCCGCGGTCCGGGTTGTTCGACGGGTTCACTTGGGTCAAGGAGTTCGGGCGCGGGTTCAAGCAACTCGGGCTCAGGATCGGTACTGGGCTCAGCGAGGGCTTCCTTCAAGGAATCATTGCGGGGCAGGGGCTCGAAGGTCCTTGAGGTGAGGATCGGAGCAACTGGCTCGCTGTGCTCGAGACGCAAGGTCCGAAGGCGTGGGACCTCTGCCGCTGGGACCGCCGTGAGTGCTGAGGCGTCTGCCTGTGCGTGGACACTTCGAAAGAGCCGACCGGTGTCAATGAGGTTGCGGCCCGCTGGCGGGATGTCTTCAGCCACATCAGGGACGAGGCTGGGGGTGGCGTACGAACTATGGAGCATGTCATCTGGCTCCGGCCGGAACAGGCGGTCATAGGCATCGTCATCCGAGACATCGCGCACGGCGCCAAACCCTTCACTCACACCCCTACGTTACTCAACTGGTGAGCTCAATACGTGGAGCGTCGCCGAAATCCCTCTCCGCGTCGGTCAACTCCGGCGCGGAGAGGGTGCGAACCCGCTCGGTGATCGAGGGGATCTCGGCGAGCGGGGTGTCGGTGACACCGAGGTCGTTGAAGGCCCGTGCGGTGACGAGCACCCGGCTCTCCAGCGAACCCACCGCCTTGTTGTAGTTGGTGACGGCCGCGTCGAGTGAGGAGCCGACCCGGGTGAAGTGGAGGGCCATCGTCGAGAGCCGAGCGTGCAACTCCTTGCCGAGCTGCTGGATCTCCTCGGCGTGCTGGGCTAGCCGCTCCTGGCGCCACGAGAGGCTGACAGTGCGCAGGAGGGCGAAGAGGGTGGTCGGGGTTGCCGGGACCACGTTGCGCGAGAAGGCGTGGTCGAGGAGGTCTGGCCGGGCATCGAGCGCGGCCTCAAGCAGCGACTCCGATGGGAGAAACATGACAATGAACTCGCAATTGTTGGGGACGAATCGCTGGTAGTCCCTTCCTTGTAGCGCATCAACATGGCGGATGAGGTCGGCTGCGTGCTGCTTCATGAGGAGATTCGTGGTGGCCTCATCGGTACTCCGCTCCGCCTCGAGGAAGGCGTTGAGGGGAACCTTGGCGTCGACGACGATGCACCGGTCGGCGGCGAGGTTGATGATCATGTCGGGCCGGACGACACCGGAGTCCCCCTGGTGGGGGGCCTGCTCGGTGAAGTGGACCCGTTCCAGCATGCCGGCGGATTCGACGAGTCGACGCAGTTGCATCTCGCCCCAGCGGCCCCGGGCCCCGGTTCGCCCGAGGACTGCGTTGAGACGTGACGCCTCGCGACGGACATCGTCGGTTGACTTTGTCAGGGCGGTGACGGAGTGGCTCAGTTGTGAGGTCAGCTCGGTGCGCAAGGTGGCTTGGGCGATGACGTTCTCACGCTCTGTGCGCTGGACCTGCTGGGCGAGGGCGCTGAGCGATGCTGTCACGGGGACGAGGGCCTCGCTCCACGGAGAGGCAGTTGAAAGGCGGCGGGAACCACGGCTGAGCAGAACGCCCATAACGATGCACGCAACGACGGCGCAGGATGCCACGGTCGCGAGGATGATGATGAGGGGCAGCAGGCTGGTCGTGGTCATGATGGCAGGCTCCCACGCCTGTCTGACATCGAAGGCGTCCCCGTAAGCGTCTACCCTTGACCCTCGGCGGTTATGAACATCTCCTCCGCCGGACTTTCGAGCCGCATGGACCTCCCGGGGCCAAGGACAGAATGGAACGCCATCGTGGCCCTCACAATCGGCATCGTCGGACTCCCAAACGTCGGAAAGTCGACCCTCTTCAACGCGCTGACGAAGAACAACGTGCTCGCTGCGAACTACCCATTCGCGACGATCGAGCCCAACACCGGGGTGGTCGGGGTTCCCGACTCGCGACTCGGCGTGCTCGCTGGGATCTTCGGCTCCCAGAAGATCCTGCCCGCGACCGTCACGTTCGTCGACATCGCCGGCATCGTCAAGGGGGCGAGCGAGGGCGCGGGCCTCGGCAACAAGTTCCTCGCGAACATCCGCGAGTCCGACGCGATCTGCCAGGTGCTTCGTGCCTTCACCGATGACGATGTCGTCCACGTCGAAGGCCGGGTCTCTCCTGAGGATGACATGGAGACGATCAACACCGAGCTGATTCTTGCCGACCTCCAGACCCTCGACAAGGCGATCCCGCGGTTGCAGAAGGAGTCGCGTACAGACAAGTCGAGGGCCGCGATCGTTCAGGCGGCTGAGGAGGCGAGGGCGCTCCTTGATCAGGGCACCACGATCTTTGCCTCGAAGATCGACCCGGCGCCGCTGCGTGAGCTCTTCCTCCTCACCGCCAAGCCATTCGTCTACGTCATCAATGTCGACGAGGCCGAGCTCGGCGACGCCGCCTTCATCCAGCGGATGAAGGACCTCGTCGCTCCCGGCGAGGCAGTCTTCCTCGACGCCAAGCTTGAGGCCGAGCTCAGCGAGCTTGACGATGACGAGGCACTCGAGCTCTTGCAGTCGGTGGGCCAAGGCGAGCCGGGCCTGAACGCCCTGGCGCGGGTCGGGTTCGACACGCTCGGCCTGCAGACCTACCTCACCGCAGGGCCGAAGGAGGCCCGCGCCTGGACCATCCCCAAGGGGGCGACCGCGCCCGAGGCCGCCGGGGTTATCCATACCGACTTCCAGAAGGGCTTCATCAAGGCCGAGGTCGTGTCGTTCGACGACCTCGTCGACGCGGGGTCCATGGCCGAGGCCAAGGGCAAGGGCAAGGTGCGGATCGAGGGCAAGGACTACGTGATGCAGGACGGCGACGTCGTCGAGTT
>CAMCSO010000021.1 GCA_945877545.1 Bifidobacterium breve
CACTGCGGTACTTTTTGCGCCTTCGAACCTCTGCCTCGAGACCTTCACCAGCCCCGCCGCCACCAGAGCCACCGCCACCCGCGGCTGCACTCGCGGTCGCGCCCAGGACAGTCGCCACAGTCAACGCGGCGACGGCGGTCGCGGCGACGGCGGCGGGGTTGTCAAGTGGCGCGACGGGCGCGTACTTGGGCGCCTTCGGGTTGTCGGAGAGTTTCGGAACCACCAACTGCGATGCATCGACGCCTTCGACAACCCCCTGAAGGGTCCCGTCAGCACCGATCGTGACCCCGGTCGCAGACTTGAGGGCCTGACCATCGGACCCGGTCGTCTCAAGGACCACGGTGTGATCGCCGGGAGCCAAGCTTGAGGGGAGCTGAGCAGATGCAGAGAATGAGCCCGCAGCATCGGCCGCACCGCTTGTGAGGAGCTGCGGCTGCGAGAACACCCACAGGGAGTACTGAGCCCCGGGCGCAGCACCGTTGCCATCAACATCGATCCCCACATCGCCAGACGGGGTGCCGATCGATCCACGGATAGTCAGGACAACCGAGCCCGTCGCGGTAGCGGCCGGTTCAACCCCCGGGTCCGTCGACTCGGAGACTGCAGACTCGTCCACGAGATCCTCAGGCGCAGCTTCGTCGCCAGGCTCGTCGGCAGCTTGATCCGCCTCATCCGCAGCCTCGTCCGCCTCATCCGCAGCCTCGTCCGCCTCATCCGCAGCCTCGTCCGCCTCATCCGCAGCCTCGTCCGCAGCCTCAGGATTCGGCTCCTGTTCCTGGTCAGCCGCAGGCTCATCGGCAGGCGCCGCAGGCTCATCGGCAGGCGCCCCCGGCTCATCCTCAGTACTGATTGCGGTCGCTGGACTCATCCCCGCCGGAATCACGAGCGATAGACCAAGGGCCATGGGCGTCGCTAGCAGTGCTATCGCCGCGACCATGATTCGATGCGAAGCCCGGGATCTCACGTGCAACACTCCTATGAAAAAGGGGACCGACAGAGACTAAAGATAGAACCATCCCCTGAATGGGACAATTCACCACCATCAAATCGGGTCCTATCGTCGTGAAATGGGGTGCTTGCCCCCCATTTGGCGATCGTGATCATCCGACACTCCATCGTCATCGCTCAGACTCTTCGTCTGCCCTCGAAGGCCCGTCCAAGGGTCACCTCATCGGCGTACTCGAGATCGCCACCCACAGGCAATCCACTGGCAAGGCGCGACACGGCGATCCCGAGCGGGCTGATCATTCGCGCTAGGTAGGTGGCGGTCGCCTCCCCCTCGAGATTTGGGTCGGTCGCAAGAATGACCTCGGTGACCGTGTTGTCGGCCAGTCGGGCCATGAGCTCACGAATTCTCAGGTCGTCAGGGCCGATGCCCTCGATCGGATTGATGGCGCCACCGAGCACGTGGTACCGCCCGCGGAATTCACGGGTGCGCTCGATCGCCACGACATCCTTGGACTCCTCGACAACGCATAGGCAGGTAAGGTCACGTCGCGGATCGCGGCAGATCCGGCACTGCTCCTCCTCCGAGACATTCCCGCAAATGCTGCAGAACCGAACCCTCTCCTTCACCTCGCGCAGTGCATCGGCCAGCCGCAGGATGTCGGCCGGGTCCGCGGCCAGGATGTGGAACGCGATGCGCTGCGCGCTTTTTGGCCCGATGCCCGGCAGTCGGCCGAGTTCATCGATGAGGTCTTGGACGATCCCTTCGTACATCAATTCGATATCTCACCGATCTGCGTTGCACCGAGGGTGCGCATGACGAGGTCGACACCGCTCTCGTCGACCGCATCCTCGTCGTCGATGCTCGGGGTATCCGCATCTACGGGAGAAACAACGACGGCGATTGGGGCATCCTGGGTCGTCGCCGAGGCGGGAGCGGCGGACGCAGCAGCAGCCGCCCCGCTCGCGTTGGGCGCAAGCACGACGTCGATATTGACGTCGCGGCGCATGACATCGAGGATCGCCTGGCGAAGCCTTTCATCATGGCCGCTCGACCGGATGTTGATGGCGGTACCAGCGCTGTCGATCGCCACCGCGAGCACACCGCTGGAGAGCGAGATCGGTGCTGAGTTCGCGAACGCCATCCAGGCCACCCTTGAGTAGGTCTTGAGGGCATCGAGCACCGCCGGCCACATCGACCGCATCTCAGCCAGCCCTCCCTCATCAGAAGCCGGAGTCTGGACGGCCGGTGGGGTGGCGACGCCTGCAGGGGGCGCCTGCGCCTGCGGCACTGACTTCTCTGTCACCTCGGAGAGCTTGCGCGGCGCACGCCCGGGAGACGCTGGCTTGTCTTGCGAGACCTGCACCGGTGCAGGGGGCACTTCTACGACAACGCCGGGGATCCCAGTGACGACAGGTGCCACCAGCAACGGCTGAGCCGTCATCCGCCGCTCAAGTTGATCGAGCCGCGCGCGGGTGCCGCGCTCATCTGCGTCGGAGGCCGGCAGCAGCAATCGGGCCGCCATCAGCTCGAGATGGAGCCTCGGGGCAGTGGCTCCTCGAAGGTCGCTCAGTGCCTCGCTCACGACATCGGCCGCACGAGCGAGTTCGGCGGCACCGAAGGCGGCTGCCTGCACCACCTCGCGTGCCACCTGATCCTCAGGCGCGTCAATGAGCTTCACCTCGACGGCGTGCGGAACATGCTGGAGCACGATGAGATCGCGGAGCCGCTCAAGCAGGTCGGTCGCAAATCGGCGCGGTTCATGCCCCGCCTCCATCACGCGGTCGACGACCATGAACAGCGCCGCGCCATCGTGCGCCGCCATCGCATCGACTGTCTCGTCAAGGAGTGCCCCATCGGTCATTCCGAGTTGGGCGACGGCTTCGGCGTACGTGACTCCCTCAGGGCCACATCCGGAGATGACCTGGCTGAGGATCGAAAGGCTGTCGCGGACGCTGCCTGCCCCGGCCCGGGCGACAAGTGCGAGCGCCGCGGGATCGGCGGGCACGCCCTCGGCCGCGCAAACCGACGCAAGGTGCTCGGCGAGCACCTTGGCTGAAACAAGCCGAAAGGTGTAGTTATGGGTGCGCGATCTGATCGTTGGGAGGACTTTGTCGACCTCGGTGGTCGCGAAGATGAAGCGGACGTGATCTGGCGGCTCCTCGACGAGCTTGAGCAGCGCATTGAATCCGGCAGTCGTGACCATGTGGGCCTCGTCGATGATGTAGATCTTGTAGCGCGACGACGCCGGAGCGAACATCGCGCGTTCACGCAGGTCACGAGTGTCGTCGACTCCGCCATGGCTCGCAGCGTCCAATTCGATGACATCAATTGAGCCCGCACCATTTGCAGCGAGGTCCAAGCAGCTTTGGCACTCCCCGCAGGGGTTGGGGGTCGGGCCCTCGACGCAGTTGAGTGAACGGGCCAAGATGCGCGCTGTCGAGGTCTTGCCGCAGCCACGGGGGCCGGAGAACAGATAGGCGTGGTTCACGCGATCGTTCTCGAGAGCTCGTCGCAGCGGGCCGGTGACATGATCTTGGCCGACCACCGAGTCGAGCACTGCGGGTCGGTAGGTGCGATACAAAGCCATGGACACGTGCGCCACCCTAATCGTCCGGACCGACAGCCAACGAAATGCTCCGGAAGGACGGGTTCACCAACGAAGGGACCCCCCGCGCACCCGCCAGAGCCCACCTACCCTTGCTGCCTTCCGGCCCTGGGGGGATTCAGCGAGATGACGCCACACGAGGGGTCGGCACAAGCGTACGTGGCAGGCGGTTCGCGGAACAACCGTGGTCGCTTGTAACGTTCCCCTCGGAGGATTCGCCTAGTGGCCTATGGCGCTCGCTTGGAAAGCGGGTTGGGTTCACGCCCTCAGGGGTTCAAATCCCCTATCCTCCGCCACGGTCATAAAGGTAAATGACCCGGAGCGTGTCCCCCAGTTCAAAAGTGGGGGACACGCAACAGCGCCCCCACTTTTGCCCATGTATTTGGATCTCCGCGGCATCCATCGAAGTACGTTGCTAGTAAAGATTGCTCGGTAGTGAGTTCCTTCTCGTCCGGCGGTCAAACGGAGCTGGTGCAAAACATCACAACGAGGGTCACGCGAAGCCCACTTCGTACACCACCTCACGGGACGTGACCCGACCCTGATCGATACCCATTCGGCCCGGCTACGCCGACTGGGCAGCCAAACAGGTGAATACGACCCCGAACGAAGCTTGGGGATAGCCAATCAATCGTGCCGGCTCGCGTACCCCAGACTCCGCGCCACACACCACTTCCGTGGACGCAACCCACAAGTTCAATTCGATCAACGTGGAGAGATACACGGGACTCAAGACGGACACTTGCAAGCACGAAAACGGTCAAACGGCTCGGGCAGTTGGTGTTGCGCGTCAACGGAAAGTCGCTGGCGCGTGCAGTTCCAAGACGAACGCAGGAAAACTCGATCCCTCTCGCGAAGACTGAGGAAACCATCGTCGCGCGCCTCACGGAGGCGTCTTCTCAGATCAACAATTCTTGGTAGTCTGAGGTAGGTAAGTACGCAGACGAGGAGTTGCGCATGAGTCCTTGGCCCCCGGTGACCTACGAGTCTCGCCCTTGGACTTCCAAGTATGCGAGCAACCCTGCAACCCCGGCCGCCTACCGGCAAACCCAGCCCGAGTATTCCGCTGCTGTGCCGGCAAGCATCGGTGCCCTGGGAGTGTTGCTGTCTGGTGCCACGATCACCGCTGTCACCGACGCCGCAGTGGCGATTGCCCGCCTTGATACGGCCCTCGGCAGTGAGATCGCTCCGTTCGCCTCGGTGCTGTTGCGTTCGGAGTCTGCTGCTAGTTCTCGGATCGAGGAACTGACGGCGTCGGCTCGGGCTATCGGTGAGGCGGAGCTCGGCGGCCGCCAGGGCAGTAATGCCGCGTCGATTGTCGGCAACACCCAGGCGATGAGCGCGGCGATCGCACTATCGGGGGAGTTGTCCATCGCCACGATTGAGCGTATGCACCATGCCCTCTTGGAGCACAGCGAACCGGTGATCGCTGGGGTGCTGCGTCAAGAACAGGTGTGGATTGGCGGCGGGGGCCGTGGCCCGCAAGGCGCGACTTTCGTTCCACCGCATCATGAGCGGGTGCGCCCAGCCTTGGATGACTTGGTGGTGTTCATGAATCGCTGGGATCTTCCCGTGTTGATCCAGGCCGCTGTTGCGCACGCACAGTTCGAGACGATCCATCCGTTTGTGGATGGCAACGGCCGCACCGGTCGAGCCTTGGTCCATGCGCTATTGCGTAATAAGGGTCTAACGCGCAATGTCAGTGTGCCGATTTCGGCTGGTCTCGTGAGCGACACGTCCGCCTATTTTGATGCGCTGACGGCGTATGGCCAGGGTGATATTGAGCCGATCGTTCAGCAGTTTGCGGAGGCTTCCTTTGTTGCCATCGACAACGGCACTGTGCTGGTGGACGACTTGCGGCTTGTGCGCGCCAGATGGGCGGAAACGGTCAGTGCCCGCTCGGATGCGCTGGTGCATCGTGTTGCCGACCTGCTTGTGCGTCAACCTGTCATTAATGCCCGCACGGCTGCGGATGCACTGGACGTCGAACTGCTCAACGTCCTGCCGGCTATTGAGCGGCTTGCGGCTGCAGAAATCCTTGTGCCATCGAATCTGCACAAGCGTGGAAGGATTTGGCGTGCGCCTGAAGTGCTGCGCGCCCTTGATGACTTTGCTGCCCGCAGTGGCCGACGCACTCGGGAACATCGTGCCGCTCCAGCGGACCACGACAGGCTCCCCACGGACCCCGCTCTCACACCGAGGGTTCCCCCGCCAAGCCTGTAGATGCGCCTGTCCGAAAACGAATGTCTTTGAGACGATCGAAGCGTGTGGCCGCCACTCAACGGTCGCGCAACGGTGCGAGATCGTTGCCTCGCCGGTGGACTTGCCGCATTAGCTAAGTCGCTTGCCGTATGCGCAATGAACGCCACGACGGTGAATCGTCGTATGAGAGGTGGATGTGCTCGTGGAAGTCGGGCACTGTTGCGTTGCGCGATCATAGGGTGCGCTGGAGCGCGGGCGGAGGAGGAACTAATCGGGTACTCGCTAGATCGTGTCGATTCGTTGCGCATTGGGGTGCGGAAACAAACCGGATTGGCCGTCCGTATTCCGTTTTCACGATCCCGCCACCGTTTCGGGCACTTCGGCTCGTTCACCCCCACATCGGTCCGACGGTCATTCCTCAACTCACAAGTGTCCGGCACACGTTCACAAAAGCCCCCTACGGGTAAAGCCGTTCTCCCCTATGGGGGATTCCGCGAGGAGTCGCCGCACGAGGAGGGCAATGACCGGGTAAATTTGGGCTTGGAGGATTCGCCTAGTGGCCTATGGCGCTCGCTTGGAAAGCGGGTTGGGTTCACGCCCTCAGGGGTTCAAATCCCCTATCCTCCGCGCTGTGAGCAGGGCGGGGTACGCCGATTCGGTGCGCCCCGCCCTTTGCTTGTACTCTTCTCGGCGGTGGCGTGTCCGAGCGGCCAAAGGAGCACGCCTCGAAAGCGTGTGTGGGGGTAACTTCACCGTGGGTTCAAATCCCACCGCCACCGCCAAGGGGTCCTGACGAAACTCGGGGCCGCAGGTCTACGAAACCCCCTGAGAGGGCGCCTGTTCGGGGGGTTTCGCCGTTCGCGGGGGCTCGCGCGGACTCGATCGGTGCGCAGGTCGCCCGGGGCGCCGCTCGCTTTCGTCTCGCGTTTCGTTGACGCGGACGGCTCAGGGCCCGCCGGCCGAAGGCCGCGGGCTGTCCTGGGTGGTGCCGGGGGTTTCTCTGTGAGGTGGGGCTACGCCTCGACCGGTGGGGCGAGTGCGAGGTCGGGGTTGCCGTCGGAGTCGCGCTCCTCGAAGCCGTGATCGACGGGGTCGACTGCGCACAGGGCGTGGCTGCGGTCGCCGGTGCGCGCGGCCCACTTGCGCAGCAGGCGGATGTTCGTCGCGACCGCGACGGCGGCGAGCATGAGGCTGGTCTTGACCATGCCGACGATGAAGATCCAGCCGCGCTGCAGGTCCGCGGTCTTCGCGCTCTTGTAATTGCCGAACGTGCCCTCGACGTGGGTGCGGCGGCTGTAGGAATCGATCCAGGCGTCCGATCCCCAGGCCAGCGGCTGGCGGACCTTCGCCGGGACGGCACCGGCGATGGTGATGGTCCGCTGGCGGCAGCAGCGCAGGAAGTCGCCCTGCCGGTCCCAGTCGGCCTTCGCGCCGGCGTAGGACTCCCTGTCGACCTTCGCCGCGTCCCTCGCCGGGCGGGCCGGCTCGACGGGCAGCTCGGGGACGGCGTGCGGCCGGGCGACGACCGGGGTGCCGGCGGGCAGGTCCTAGGAGAACGGGCAGTTGCCGCAGATCACCTTCCCCGCCTGCGCGGGGCACTCGTAGCGCTCCTTCCCGAATTCGTCGGGTGAAGCGACGGACCCATGTCCTGATCTGCTCTGAATGCGACATGCACAGACGAGTCCCGCGTATCGAGTCGATGCATTGCCATCGACGGCACGACAGCGTTGGCATTCGCCGGACGCACCGCGAGCCGCTCGACGAGCTTGGGCCACGAGTCCGGGTCCGCGCCCACCTGCGGCACGTGACCAAGGCGAACGCGTGGTAGCCGAAGCAGTGGTTCGTCTTGTTCCGTGGGACGTCTCGTAGGCCGACTTCGCTGATGGCCGCGGCCCGGAAAGTGCTGTCAGAGCACGAGCGGGGCGAGGCCGCTCAGGCGCGCCGCAGCTCGAGGAATTTGCCGCCGCTGCGGGGGCGCACTTCCGCAGGGCACATGACGCGTCCTTCTCCCTCGGGCAGGACTTCGCCGCGCGTCGCAAGGAGCTCGCCCTGAGCCAGCGCGAAGTGGCGGCTGCGGGCCGCGTGCCCGCTGCGAATTGAAACAGACTACGCGCCGATAGATTACTGCGTCGTAGCCTGATGGGGATCGCCTGCGAGCGCTGCCACAACGTCGACGAGGACGATGTCCGGCCGCTCGGCCGCCAGTTCATGGAGGCCTTCGCTGTACCCACCGAGGCAGGCCAAGACAATGCGCACCTCGGACGCGACCTTGAGCTTGGACTGCCGGAGCGCTGGCAGCTTGAACGCCTCAATCTCGTTGAGGTATCCGACATCCATTTGGCTACGTCGCCAACGCGCCTCCGCGACCATCGTCACGCGTTTCCTCACCACACCGATCGCGTCGATCTCCTCGGTGGTCCGTATTCCGTCCCTGCGCAACGTGTTGAGGGAGTTCCCCCACCACTGGTGAACCTGGCTGACGGACTGGGTGGCTCGGATCCAAGTGCGCATGTAGTCCTCGAACTCGACGCCGACGTGGTCTGCGAGCACCGGTTCGACTTCCGTGGACCACAACGTCGCCGGACGAAGACCGGCCTCAAGGTCGTCTGCGAAGGGGAAAACGAAACGGAACCAAAAGCGCAGGAACGGGTCTCGCAGGTGCCAGTGACCGCCGCGCGCGCCCGGCTCAGCACCTGCCGGCAGGCGACGGGTGACCAGTCGCATGTCCTCAAGGACGGCCAGGTACTTCGACACCTTCTGAGCATCGCTGCGCAGGGCGCCAACAATCTCGCCGGACTCCTTGTCGCCGTCGGCGAGTGTCTGCAGCACCGAGAAGTAGACCTTCGGCTCTCGCAGTTCCTCCAACAGCGCCCGCCCCTCCGCGAAGAGAGCACCGTTGGGATCGAGGACCCGTGAAGCGACCACCTCACCCACCGAACCGGGGCCGCTGAGTGCACTGAGGTAGCGCGGCATGCCACCGGTGATGGCGAATCGTTCGAACGCCTCGACCGGATCAGTGAGGGAGGGAAGGTAGAGGCGCGCCTCCCCATAAGGGACCGGGTGCAGCCTCATCGGTCGAAGGCGACCGTGCATGGGGCTCCGTTCGGCGAGAAGCGACTCCATCTGCGCGACGAATGACCCGCACAACAGCAGCTTGAGCTGGGACGAGTCACGCTCCTGCTCCCATACGGCAGCGATTGCCGTGAGCTCCCGTTCGACCTCCGGCTCGGTGCTCGGGAGGAGGTAAGGGAACTCGTCGATCGCCACGAGCATCTTCTCGGTTCGCGCGGCGCGGAACAGGACGCGGAACAGATCGGACAGGCTGTCAAGGGCCGGGCGAACTCCGAGGTGGGGCTCGAGCCGGTCGGCGAAGTCGTCCAACTGCACGCCAGGAGCAGTCCGTTTCGCTACTAGAACCACGGCTCGCCGACTGTGGGCGAACCTGCGCACGAGCCACGACTTGCCACAACGACGTCGGCCAAACAATGAGATTGGCGTGCGGTCAGCCTCGTTCCACCATGCTTCCAAGACTGCCAACTCAGCATCTCGGCCGACGAACTCGCCGACTGCGGACCACTCATACATGTCCATAATCCAATCAGTCTACCCCTACGTAGTCTACCCAATGGTAGACTACGCAGACTGTCGGGCCGAGGACGCAGCATGATCAGGTTTCGGCGCGGCAGAAACGCCCAAGCCGGGACCGTTAGTGTTCGTCGAAGCGGATGCGGTGACGGTTCTCGCGAAAGCGAATCGCCTCGTAGGTGACCAGCGCGACCAGGACCCCGGTCAACATGCCCAGCGAGGTGAGGGCCGGCAGCAGCACGCCGACCGGGATCAGCGCGATCAGGATCACCGCCACGACAAGTCGCTGAACGTTTACCGTATGAATGTTGCGCAGGCGGAAGGCAACGTGCGCCACGAGGTACAGAGCCATCCCACCGAACAGCGCCACGGAAACAATCGTCTTCAAGGGCGCGTCAATGTCGAGCAGGGACTTCTTCAGCCCCAGCGCGACCAGCACGATTCCGAACACCATGAGCAGGTGGATGTAGCTGTACGAGTCACGCGCCATGCTCGCCTGCTTTCGTCCGGTCAGGGACGCGAGCACGCGCTCTGCCACCACGGCCACCACGTCGAAGTAGAGCCACCACATTGCGCAGACGACCGCGACACCGAACGCAGCGGCCGTCACGACGCCGCCCGAGAGCTCCTCGCCCGACGCACTGACGCCGAGGGCCACCACCGACTCACCGAGCGCAATAATGATGATGAGTCCGTGCCGCTCGGCGAAGTGGCCCGCGTCGACCTTCCAGCCGGAGGTGCCCACCACGAGCGGTGTACCGAAGTCGATGATGATCGCCAGTGCCCAAAGCACGGCCCGCACAGGCCCCGGCGACACGAACCCTGCCGCCAGAATCAAGGTTGCGCCCGCCAGCATTCCCGGGGTCAGCCTCAGCACGGCACCGAACACGTCTTTGTCAGTGCGAGTCGTGATCATGTAGAGCAGGGCGTGCAGGACGCGAACCACGAAGTAGGCGGCGCCAAACAACAGTGCGTACTCGCCGAACGCCGCCGGCACCGCCAGCCCGGCCACGAGCATGGCGACCATGGCCACCATGATCACCAACCGCGACATCACGTCGTCGTCGATGCGGATCGAGTTGGTCAGCCAGGCGTAGCCCACCCACGCCCACCAGATCATCGCGAGCACCGCGAACCCGCGCAGCATGCCGAGCCAGGTGAGGTCGTCGGCGAGCAGGGTCGTGACCTGGGTGAGGGCGAAGACGAAGACGAGGTCGAAGAACAGTTCGAGCGGGGTGACCGCGTGCGATACCCCGACCGCGCGGTCGTGGCGGTGCTCGTCGGGCGCGCTCATGACCGTCATTCTTCCGCGCTCGGAAGAGACCGCAAACCCCCGATCCGCCTTCATAATTAATCCAACAGTGGCGCGGGACGGTGCGAGTGAAGAAGAACCAATTCACGGGTGACGACTAGTCCGGCGAGCGGAGTCTCTCGACCGTCGATTCGATCAAGTCCTGTAGGCCCGGGACCGCGCGCACGTCGCTCATGCCCCAGCGCACAGATTCTGCGACCAGATCGTCACGTCGAATCCGTGAGTGCTCGTAGACAACATTGATCGCCATGGCCATGCGTCCGTCAGTACCCGGGTAGTGGATCAACGGCACCATGTCGTAGGCCAGCGCCAGCCGCCCAGACCCGTCCGGCGGAAGGAGCAGGGCGATGTTCTTGGCATGCATGTCGAGGTTGCAGATCGCGGTAGCGAGGGTGAGGAGGGCAAGCCACTGCTCGAGCCCCTCAAGGCCCTGGACCGCGGCGACGACTCCAGCGATTCGTCGGATGCTCACCCTCTCTCCGTGCTTCTGATATGTCTGGGCTCCGGATGCGTCGAGCGCACGAGCCAGACGCGAAGGCGTTCTCCTCATTGAAAATCATGTCGAGATGCGGGCGGGACACGGACTTGAGGATGTGCGTCGACGCATACCCGTACAGGCACTGCGCCCAACCCTCGTCCACCCGTGCAAGCAGGACCTTGTCCTGCACGCCCGCCAGCGACGCCATGCTCGAGGCCGGCGCGGTACCAGCGGTATCGACTCCGACAGGACCGTGCTGCCTACGCCGAACCGGTCGAGCCCTCGGAAATCTCTGCTTGGAGGGTCATCCAGGTGAGTCGCATGATGTCAAAGATGCGCAGGAGGGCGAATACCTGTGGGCTCGAAACGAAACAGGTGACAGCCATGGACCCACCGACGTACATTAGTGTTCATTCGTTAGCAATTCACGTTGTGGGGCCGCTCCGCTGGACTGCGAACGACTGTTGCGGGTTCACCTGCTGCCACCATTTTTGACACACAAATGTTTGGAGTCCTCATGACACGTCGCGGAAGAACATGGGCAGTCGGGATCATGGCACTATCAATGGTCACGTTGTTGCTCGTAGCTGGCCCGGCTCGTGCGAACGAGCGATCAGCAAGGTTCACCAACCCGTCGGGCGGAATCGACATCGTGCTCAGCCCCTCTTACGTCCAGCAGATGTTTAAGGCAGGGGTGTTCATCTATGGGAGCAGTGACGTCGAAATAGGACTAGGCGACAGCCTCAGCATGCGTGTGTACTTTCCACTCAATGGAACCTCGAAGTCCACGCCGACGCGCCTCATTCAGGTCGACGGGGAAACCGGCGGCATGGATTTCTACAACGGTCCGAAGGGGACGACCGCCAGCCTCAATGCGCCCGTCGTCCGCCGCACCGGTTCCACCGGTTTCATCACCGGCACTCTGATAGGGCCCTTCTCTACGGAGAGCGGGCAGTTCGAGAAGACGATGCCAGTGTTCGCGATGTCGTCCGCGCGTGCAAAGACTTCTGGCACCGGATGGACGATGACCGCGGCCCTCACCCTCACAGAGCAGGGTGCGGAAACGCTCAACACCTTGCTGGAGACAAGTTTCTTTCAAGCCGGCGCACCCATCGGGTCGCTCAGTGCAGACGTCCGCTCTCGCTGAAGAACTATCGCTGGGCTCACACATGTCCGTCCGTTGGCTCATTGATGGGACTGTCCACGTTGTCGATGGAGAGCCCGCCCTCGTGAGACTGAATGCCCACATTCAGCCGGCCGATATGGAGCCCTACCGGATGCAGCGAGAATTCCGGTCTAGCTCTCAGCCGCGCTCGTCGACGCACTCGGGGTCAGCGAGGGATTCGGAGCCCCCGACTCTTCGGTGCCAGGGGACTCAACCGGTGCGACGAGAACGGCAGTTGCGCACCCTGGACCCGAGGTTGACGGCGAGGGCGATGCCAAGGAAGCCGCGACCTGAGCCTCGCCGACGATCTCGGTGAATTCCCTCCCGAGGACGATATCCACGGCCTTCTTGCTGCGGTCATCCGGCAGCATCTCAGCCCCTGGGAGATAGAAGCCAAGAAGCTTGGCACCTTCCGCACCCTTGGGCCCGTACCGGATCTCGGCCACGCCGACGACCTTTTGCCCTTCCGGGTCGTTACCGACCTCCTTCACTTCGAACCCGCGAGCGCCGAGCGCATCGGCGGTGTTGCTCGCAAGCCCCTGTCGCTTCGTCGCGTTAAACACGTTGATCGTGACTCGACTCGTCCGCGGCAGCACCTCTGCCGGTGTCACCATGGTGGTCGAACAGGGCAGCGGGGCGGCGCTTATGGTCGCCGCTTCGGTCTCCTTGGCAACCGGGATCCCTTGGCCTCGCAACACCACCGAGAAGGCGTACCCGAGTCCAAAGAGTGCCACCGTTCCAAGGCTCACCATAAGCAGGATCGCCCAGACCGGACGGCGCCGTCTTCTCGGGTGCCTGATGACGCTCTCTCTCAACGCGTTCAACGTCGGCCTCCCAATCGCCGCAGAGCCAAGTATTCGAGCACAAGCCTGCCACACTCCACTTCGAGCACCCCACCGACAACCTCAGGGCGGTGGTTGAGCCGGCGATCCCTCACCAGATCCCACGCCGATCCCGCGGCGCCATATCTATCGTTCCATGCCCCGAAGACGAGCCGAGCAACTCGAGACATGACGACCGCGCCTGCGCACATCGGGCACGGCTCAAGGGTGACGACAAGGGTGCAGCCTTCCAGGCGCCAGTTGCCGAGAATCGCAGCCGCCGATCTAAGAGCGAGGATCTCGGCGTGGGCCGTCGGATCACCAAACTTCTCACGCTCATTGCGTGCCACAGCGATAATCTCGCCCTGAGCGTCCATCACGATGGCACCGATTGGGATGTCCCCCGCCTCCCCGGCCTTCGCGGCCTCAGCGAGAGCAACGCCCATGGCGATGACATCTGGGTCAGTGCAGTCGATCATCTAGTAGGCATGGCGACTGTCAACTGCGGAAGGAAGCCCACGCGCTTGGCGATCAACCGCACCTGCTCGTCGGGATAGAGGTCTGCATCCCCGCACAGCAACGAGAGTTCGGTCGCATTGAGGCCGAAGTCTGCAAACAGGGACAGGTCACCTACTGGCTCGAAATCCTCGAGATCGTCCTCGTCCGTGTCCAGTCCGATGAGATCGGCCAACTCCTCGGCCAACTCAAAATCGATAATGCAGGTGCCGTCGCTGATAAGTGCCCTCGTGTGGTCTCCAGCCTGCCGGATTGCAACGAAGAACTCGTCGGAAACGCCGACGAAGCCGAATACCCCACCCTCACCTGGGAACTGACGTAGCGCCGCGACGAGCGCCTCCGCTGAAGAGGTGCTTCGTTCGGGGAGTGCGAGGACGGTCCACTGGCCCTCCTCACGCCAGCAGGCAACAGCAAAGTCGATCGGTGCTGCGTCCACGTCTTCGCTGCCCATGGGGTGATCGTGGCACGTCCGGGCACGCCACGTCACATCGACGACTACTCTCGCGCGTATGCGCACTCTTGTCATCGATCACCCGCTCGTCGCCCACAAGCTCGGACGCCTTCGTGCCGAGGGCACATCGTCCGCAACCTTTCGGCTCCTTGCCGAGGAGCTGGTCACGCTCCTCGCCTACGAGGCGACGCGGACCCTTCTCGTGCACCCGGTCGATATCAGGACTCCTGTGGGGCCATGTATGGCTCAGGAGATGGCCGAGCCCAAACCCTTGGTCGTCCCGATCCTCCGTGCCGGGCTTGGCATGCTCAACGGCATGGTGAAGCTTATGCCGACCGCGGAGGTCGGATTCCTCGGGATGGTCCGTGACGAGACGTCGCTCACCGCGACAACGTACGCCGACCGCCTGCCGCACAACCTCGCGCACCGGCAGGTATTCGTCCTCGACCCGATGCTCGCCACCGGAGGAACCCTTGTCGCCGCAATCGACTTGCTGCTTGAGCGGGGGGCCCGCGACGTCACCGCAATTTGCCTGCTTGCCGCGCCCGAGGGCATTGCGCGCCTAGATGCTGCTTATGACGACCACGATGTCGACGTCACTGTCGTAACCGCCGCTATCGACTCACACCTGAATGAAAAGGGCTACATCGTGCCCGGGCTAGGCGACGCGGGCGACCGTCTCTACGGAGTAGCCGAATAATCCACCAAGCTCCCCCCTCTCTCCATCTGCCCCGGAATCCGGGTCGCCTGAACGAATCTGATCCAAAATCCGGTCCATTCGTTCATCTCGCCCCGATTCCGGGCCAGATGGTTGGAGGACTTGGCCTGTTGCGCTTGGCCTATCCCGCTACGATCGAAGCGTGATGTTTTCCATGTTCGTCCTGTGGGTCGTCGTGTTCGCTGGCATTTTCCGCCGAGCACGATGGACCATCCCTGTGGCAGTCGTCACGATGATTTGGAGCCTGGTCCTGCTCAAACTCCACATGACCGACCCGATCCCCTTGAATTTCTAGGACAGGCACCCGGTGAACATGACAGCCGCCCGTGAGTTGCTCCTCTTTCGACTCATCAACCTGGTCGCCCTTGTAGGCCTGCTCGGTGTGCTCACCGGCTCCCTTGATCTGCAGATCCTCGTCGGTGAGCAGCCCTGCCCGCTGTGCCTTCTCCAGCGCTCCGGCATGATCGGCCTCGCTATCGGACCCATCATGAACCTGTTGTGGGGTATGCGACCTGCACATTATGCAATCAGCATCCTGGCCGCAATGACTGGCGGGGCGGCCAGCACCCGCCAGATCCTTCTCCACATCGCTACCCCCGGCGACCCCGGATACGGCCCCGCTGTGGCCGGATTCCACCTCTACACCTGGGCCTTCATCACCTTCGCTGTCGGCGCGGCCGGATGCGCGGCGCTGTTGCTCTTCAGCAGCCAGTTCTCACTCGGCGACACCGGGGTGCTTCGCCGGAGGGGTCCAATGCGGATCGCCACCTTGGCAGTCGTCATGTGGACCTTCGTTTACCTCGTCATCATCGCAGTGACGGTCCTGCCTGAGTGCGGGCTTGGAATGTGCCCGGATGACCCCGCGAGCACCGGGGCGATAAAGGCGCCGGTAGGAGTTTTCGGATTCCTCATCTTCACCCTTGGTTCGCTCGCGATCGGAGTCTTGCTCGATCGAATGCTCCCGAACGACGAGGAGGCAGCCGCGACCCTCCAGTGATCGCCTACTGCAGGATGCTCGTCAGGTAGGTATCGAGGATCACGGTCACCTCGCGCGAGCCGGTCGTGCCCAGGAGTTGCACCGGTGTGCCAGTGCCCTCTGCCTGCTGGAATGCGATCCGCTCTGGCATTGACGGCTTGAGTACCGACTTCGCGCCGACAAGGGCGATCATCTCCTTGACCCGGAAATCATGCTCATCCGAGACGCTGCGGACTTTGTTGATAACAACGCCGGCCAAGACCAAGTCCGGGTTGGTGCTCGCGGCAATCTCGGTGATCTCCTCAACAGCCCGCTGTACACCCTGCGCACCGAAATACGTCGGGGTCGTGACAATCACTGCGCGGTCAGAGGCAGCGAGCGCTTCACGGGTTAAGGCCCCGAGCGAGGGTGGGCAGTCGATGAACACGACGTCGTAACCCTTGACATACGCAAGGGCCTTCTTGAGCTTGCCAACGGCACCGGAACCGTTCCATGCGTCGTACCGGATGACATTGGGATGTGACGGCAGGACATCAAGCTCGCCGATGTAGGCGTCCCAGTCGCACGGAGCGATCGCCGACTCGATCACCGCTTTCGTGGGATTCGCGAGGACGTCGGCCACGCTCGTCGTGCCGACCTGTGATCTCAGGATGCTCGTTGCATTGCCCTGGGGGTCGAGGTCGACCACGAGGACGGACAGGCCCCGGTGCGCGGCTGCCGAGGCCAAACCGATCGACAGGCTCGTTTTCCCGGTCCCACCCTTGTTCGCAAGGATAGCCACTGTTCTCATGGAAGTATCATGCCTGATGGCTGTGGGCATGGGGCTATCTCGGGGCAATTCGGAGCCAACATCGGGTTACCATTGAGGTCCCCGGAACAGGAGCACCCATGCGTAGATTTGCCAGAACTGTGGCCACTGCCGCCTGCTGGGCGACCCTCGCGGCCGCCCTCACGACAACGATCGGGATCCAGCCAGCCAACGCAGCCGAGCCAAAAACCGGCGACTGCCATGTGAATGCACCGCTCGGTCCCAAGGGCGGGTCGAACCTCCAATCGACCGCCCTCTGCGAGGCCCCGCACCTGTCGGAGACCTTCCTCGTCGGGACTCTTCCCTCAGGGTTTCCCGACCCTGCGAATGCCAGCGCCAAGGAGATCGCCGC
Source organism: Bifidobacterium breve (assembly GCA_945877545.1). Taxonomy (GTDB): domain Bacteria; phylum Actinomycetota; class Actinomycetes; order S36-B12; family S36-B12; genus WLND01. The sequence goes on from CAMCSO010000021.1 coordinate 16,939, forward strand.
GGTGAAGGCAAGCAATTGCACCGTTGAGCGGATGACCGCCTATCTGGGCCTGAATACCCCGATCCCCTCGCGGTTCCGGCCGGTCGCGCTCTTTCCCAATAGCGTCGAGTACGCCGCCGGCGAGCGCTGGATCCGCTGCGATCTCGTCTATAGCAGCGGCCTGAGTCTCGGTGAGATTCCCAAGCCGGCTGCCGCGTGGGTCACAGACAACGTCGCCGACCTGTCCGTCTTCAACTATTGCACCCCCGGGGTCGGCTACTCGAAGATGCCAAGTCCGACCAAGACGTTGGCCGAGGACTGCACGAGTCCGACGAAGCAGTGGGTTCTCGTCGCGCAACCAGTCGTCGGCACCATCGGGCAGAAGTATCCGGGATCACGCTCACTCGATAGCAAGGCCGCCTCGAAGTGCAAGGCCTTCAAGAACACCTACAGCGGTGGGATCAAGGATCCCTACGAGCGCGGCTGGTCGTACATCTATCCGATGGCGAAGGGTTGGGCTGGGGGCTTGCGCACCGTGTCGTGCTGGGTCCCCCTCAAGCAATATCTCAACTCCAAGGAGTAGGTGCGCGGTCGTCCTCAGCCCGCTTGTCTACGGCATGCATACATTACCGTATGCTTCTGCGTATGCAGACGACGAGTGTGCGCATAGACGTCGAAACTCACGGCGACCTCAAGCGGCTGGCGTCAGAGTTACACCTCAGCCTCGGCGAAACCTTGCGATATGCCATTCGCCGGTTGAACCAGAATCGAATCGGTGAGGAACTCAGTGCCGGGCTGTCGGTCGAAGAGACGCAGTGGCTTCATGCTGATCTCGGGTGACGTGGTCGACCTTGATCTCGGGTTGCCGACCGGCAGCGAAGCGGGCTTTCCTCAGCCAGTCATCATCGTAACCGCGCAGGAAATCCTCGACCGCTCACCCAGCGTCATTCAGGTGGTCCCACTCACCTCAACGATCCGAGGCTTCAGATCGGAGATCACCATCGAGCCTGCTCCGTCGGGCCTGCTCCACGCCTCTGCCGCACAGTGCCAACAGGTGCGTTCGGTTTCCTCCGCGCGCATAGCCGGATCACGTGGCAACGTCGGGCCGGTCGACCTGCTTCGGATTCGCGAAACCCTCGCGGTCATCTTCGATCTGCCCGGGTGACCTTCCCTCGACGACCAGATTCGACGGCAGATCAGTCGATAATCGTCGGGCGGGGCCCGATACCCCAGGCGATGTAGTTCCACATCCAGTTCGCGACGACGCTCACGCGATTTCGCCCGCCGGCAAGATAGAAGACATGCAGGCCGAGCCAGGCCAACCAGGCAGGGGTGCCATGCAGCCGGATGCCGCCGGGAGCCTCGACCACCGCGCGACGTCGACCGATCGTCGCCATCTGCCCCTTGTCCTTATAGGCGAAGGCGGTGATCGATCCTCCGGACACCTTGGCCCTGATCTGGCGAGCCACGTGCCGGCCCATCTGCATCGCGACCGGCGCGATCATCGGCAGGGGCCGACCACCTGGCCCCTCCAAGCAAGCCGTGTCTCCGATGACCCAAACGTCATCCGCGAGTTGCAGCATGTCGTTCACTCGGAGCCTGTTCATCCGGTCTGTCAGGCCCAACGCGGTCCACTGCGGAGGCGCAGAAACACCGGCAGCCCACATGATCGTGCCGGCAGGAAGCACCTCCCCAGATTTGAGGTGGACGTCGGCCGGATACATCCGGTCGACTGCCGCATTGACCAAGACACTCGCCCCAAGTTCTTCAAGTTCCTCCTTCGCATGCCTGCTCGACTTCTCGCTGAACATCGGCAGGATGCGCGGCCCGGCCTCGACAAGCGTGACATGCGCCGCGTCGCTAATTCGGGGGAACTCACGACGCATGGTCCGCTGTAGCTCAGCAACCGCACCGGTCACCTCAACACCGGTCGGACCGCCTCCCACCACGACGACACGCAGGTGCTCTCTGGGGCGGTGGCCGTTATCAACCTCCTCGTAGGTGGTGAGCAGGCGAATCCGGATCGCGTTCGCCTCGCGGATCGACTTCATCTGGAGCGCGTGCTCGGCAACCCCCGGGACACCAAAGGTCGTGCTCACACTCCCCGTCGCGATGACCAACTCGTCCCACGGCACGATCGCCCCGTCGTCGAGTCGAATGGTTTTCCCTTCGATGTCCATGCGGACGACCTCGCCACGACGAAAGTCAACTCCGGGGATTGCTCCGCGCACCGAGTAAGCGATGTCCTCGTCCGGGAGTCCGCCTGTAGCGACCTGATAAAGGAGCGGTGCAAAGAGGTGGTACGGGTTACGGTCGATGACCGTGACATGGACGCCGTCGGCGCCGGTCAACTTCCTTGCGCAACTGAGGCCCCCGAAGCCAGCCCCGATGATTACCACACGATGCTCAGCCACGTCCTGAGTTTAGTGACATTCCCCGATCGAGGCCTACGAACGAACCTGGGTCACGACAGGGCTTCGGAGAGCCCGAGCCACTCCTCCTCAAGCGCCCCCTTCTTGACTGTCAGAGCCTTGAGATCCCGCCCCAAGCGTGCCAGCGCCTCGTGATCCTCCGGGCTCTCCGCCATCTCCGCGTGGATTTTCCGCTCTTCTGCATCGAGTTTCACGATTGACCGCTCAACGCGCGAGAGATCCTTCGCCGCCGCTCGCTGCTCGGCCGCCGAGGTCACCGGTTTCGCCGAGGCAGATTGGCCACCCGCCTGCCCAAACGCGCTGCGGACACTGAGGTACTCGTCAATGCCCCCGATGAGCGACGAAATCCGCTCGTCCCCGAACAGTGCCACGAAGTCGTCGCAGACCCGCTCGAGGAAGTACCGGTCGTGCGAGATCACAAGCAGAGTCCCGGCGAACCCATCGAGGAGGTCCTCAAGGGCTGTGAGGGTCTCGACGTCGAAGTCGTTCGTCGGCTCATCGAGGACGAGGACGTTGGGGCCGCCCATGAGCAGCCGGGTGAGCTGAAGTCTGCGACGTTCCCCACCGGAAAGATCGCTCACCGGTGTCCACTGAGCGTCAGCACCAAACCCGAGTCTCTCGCACAGTTGCGATGCGGTGAGCTCCCGGCCTTTCCCGAGCTCAACGCGTGACGCTACTGCCTCCACCGCCTCGAGCACCCGCCACCGCGGGTTGAGCTCCTCCAGATGCTGAGAAAGGTACGCGGGCTTCACCGTCACACCGGTCGTGACCGAGCCCCGCGACGCCGGAATCTCGCCGAGGATCATCCTGATGAGCGAGGTCTTTCCTGATCCGTTCGAGCCGATGATGCCAATGCGGTCACCGGGGCCGATATTCCACTCGCAGTGATCGAGCAGGTCGCGTGCCGTGCCTAGCGCGGGGTCACCAATCGTCAATGTTGCATCGTGGAGTTCGTAGACAGTCTTGCCGAGGCGCGAGCCCGCGAACGCGAGTAGTTCGACGGCATCGCGGGGCGGGGGCTCGTTGCTGATGAGCTCATTCGCGGCATCGATGCGGAACTTGGGTTTGGAGGTGCGGGCCGGGGCGCCGCGGCGCAGCCAGGCCAACTCCTTGCGCATGAGGTTCTGTCGCCTCGCCTCGCTCGCATTCGCCTGCCGGAACCGCTCGGCCTTCGCGAGGACGAATGCCGAGTAGCCGCCGTCATACTCGTCGACCTGACCGTTTACAACCTCCCAGGTGCGGTCGCAGAGTGCATCGAGAAACCAGCGATCATGCGTCACGACTACGACCGCGAGCTTGTTCTTGGACTTCAGGTATTCGGCAAGCCAGGCCACCACCTCGACATCGAGGTGGTTCGTGGGCTCGTCGAGGAGGAGGATGTCGAGATCTGCAATGAGGGCCCGCGCAAGTTGGACGCGGCGGCGCTCGCCGCCCGACATGTTGCCCATCGTCCGAAGCAGCAAGGTCTCGTCGAACCCACCGAGTAGCCCGGTGAGGACCTCACGGATCCTCGCATTCGACGCCCACTCGTGAACATCTTGGTCGGGCACGAGATAGTGGCCGACCGTCTGCTCGGGATCGACAACCTCCGCCTGCGACACCAGCGCGAGGTTGACGTCCGAGCCGATAGTGGCCCTTCCTGAGTTCACCGTCTCCACGCCGGCCATCACGTGGAGCAGGGTGCTTTTCCCCGCGCCATTGCGGCCGACGACCGCGATGCGCTCCCCCGCCCCGACTCCCAACGACACTCCGTCAAGGAGCGGGCGTTCGCCGTAGGCCTTCGTAACTTGCTCGATATTGATGAGATTTCTGCCGGCCATGGGTAGCATTCTCCCGGTCGGCACAGCGGGGTAGTGAAGGGGCGGTCGTCAAGTGGCCCTTCGGAGCCGAATTCACAGTACCGAGTCGACAGCGACAGTGACGCCCGAGTCAGCAACACCCGGCATGCTCGGCAATGGGCTGCATCTACCCATCCGCGAACCCGACATCCCCGCAATCTTGGAGCAGGTCCGCGCCCAGAACCTACCCGCCGACGAGGGTGTCTACCGGGTTGACTGGACCGGCGTCAGGACCCGCATCCCGATGCTCCCGTGGGCACCCCAAGAGTTCGCTGGAACGACAGACACCGAGCTTCCGATCCCATCTGACGGCTACCGCTCCGAAGCCGAGGAGTACGTGGCGCTTGCCATCTCATTGACAAACGACCGCGACAGCTACCGTGTGGTTGAGGTCGGCGCGGGCTGGGCGCCCTGGGCGGTCATGGGGGTCGTGTGCGCCCATCGGATGGGCAAGCGCGCGATCGGCATTGCGGTCGAGGCGGAACCACGAAGGGCCGAGTGGGCCAGGCAGCACTCAGAGGACAACGGAGTCGACAGCCTCGTCACCATCATCGAAGCCGCCTGCTGGAACACCGACACAACCCTGAGTTTCCCCGTGCTCGACGAGATCGACATGGGCGGCGCGGTGCACAATGGCTCCGCGTCACCCGAAGGTGAACCGACGATGGACTACCGAGGAGCCTTTATTGCGCATCGCGAGGTCCAAACCGTCACGCTCGACACCCTGCTCGCCGGGGATGAGCCAACCGACCTCCTCCACGTCGACCTGCAGGGGATGGAACTCGATGTCATCCTGCCGGCTCTCGAACTCATCGAGCAAAAAGTGAGGTTTCTCGCCGTCGGAACCCACAGCCGCTATGTCGAGGGGATGCTTCAAAACACCCTACTGAGGCGTGAGTGGGCGCTTCTGCTCGAGTCCTCGTGCACGGCGATCTTCGATGGTGTCCGCCCATCGCTCACCGGCTTCACGATTCAGGACGGCAATCAACTGTGGGCGAACTCCCGGTTCCGTGACGCTCATCCGATGCTCATCCGGCAGCGGTAGACGTCCCGGTCGGGGATCACGATGGCAACGTCCATGACCACAAGGAACGCGAGCACGCGATCTCTCAACGCGCCGATCGCCGCCTTCGCTGTGTCGTCGGCCCTCCTCGTCACAGCGATATTGGTGCATAATCTCCCGGCGGTGTCGAGCAAGGCGCCCTTGGACCATCTCGTGCAGTTGCTCCCGAGCGCCCTCCTTGTCGTCGTCCTCGTCGTGGCCCTCTTCGCCGGCTCTCGCCTGCGACTGGCACTGACCGCCTTCGCTGTCGCTGTCACCGTGCGCTTCGCGGGCCCGGTGCTCGTCGACTCCATTCCTTCTGTCGGCATTCCTGATGTCGTCTGGACGGGCGAGGACCCGGACGGGTATGTCTGGGTCAACGAGATCTTCGCCGGCACGAATGAAACCGTGAGGCTCGGCGGCTTTGCTGTCCTCGCCGCCACCGCGCTCATTATCTTCTGCGTCATCTGGCTCGGACTGGTCCTGCGCCCGGCACTTGCGGCGCCAGCACTCCGCTCGAGTTTCGGTATCGACAGCACCCTGCTCATCCTCGTGTTCGCAGTCGGTGGAGCCCTCTCATGGACCTCGTCCTACGGCGCGGACTTCAATCCCTCCGAGCCCTTTGCCGTCTTCTCGTCCGGTGACCTTTGGGTGCTCACCCGAACCATCGTCTGGGTCCTTCCGCTCGTCTTATGGCTCGCCTTCACCTGCCGGCGTGGTGGAGCCCTCGCCGTAGGGGGCACTGCCGGTGCCTTCACAGCAGTAGCCCTCATCCCCTGGGCCATGGACCGCCTGGCCGAAGTCCTCGGTGGGCCGCGCTCGGTGTTGGCCTTCGAGGGCTCGATCGATCAGGCCGGCGTGGTGAGCGGCTATGAGGCGTTCGACGTCCTCGGCACGAGCCCGCTCGTCATCATTCCTTCATCAGCGCTCCTGCTCGTCACCCTGTGGTGGGCCCTCAGCCATCACGCATCGGTCGAATGCGCACGGGTCACCGCACCGGCCGGCTCACCCGTCAGCGGTCTGGCAGTTTCCGCATTCGTGCT
>CAMCSO010000022.1 GCA_945877545.1 Bifidobacterium breve
AGTTGCCCCCGAAGGCGCAGCACCGCGACCTCGCCCGGGCCCGCGTCGCCGCCCACCATGATCTCGGCGTCAAGTCGGGTGGTCTTGCCCTCTGGGCGGGGTATCAACGTCACGATCCTCATCGGATGCTGACGTGCGGCGGTGACCGCAGCAGAGGTTGCGTCGGACTGGGTGTCCTCGTCGGCCATGATGAGGAGGGTGAGCACCATGCCGGTGGTCGGCGAGCCCATCCGGTGACGCTCGGCAGCGATGGCCGCTGACACTGCTCCGCCGCTCGTGTCTTCGAACCGAATCATGGTCGCCTCCAGACCCGTCGATCGAGATTCACCATGTCGTATTGCGAGTGTGGGCCCCACCCGCCCGAGACGTACTGATCGGGCTGGCCCTGCTCACTCCAGCGCTCGAGCACCGGGTCCAAGATCCGCCACCCGAGCTCAACCTCCTCATGGCGCGGGAAGAGCGGAGGATCACCGAGCAGCACGTCAAGGATGAGTCGCTCATAGGCTTCCGGGCTCGAGTCGACGAAGGACTCCCCGTATTGAAAGTCCATCGTGACGTCACGTACCTCGATAGAGGAGGTGTTCGGCACCTTGGAGCCAAAGCGCACGGTGATGCCCTCATCCGGCTGGATCCGGAATACGAAGGCATTGTTGCTGAGCTCCTCGACTGCCGTCGACTCAAACGGTAGGTGCGGTGCGCGCTTGAATACGACCGCTACCTCAGTGACGCGGCGGCCGAGCCTCTTACCGGTTCGCAGGTAGAACGGCACGCCAGCCCAACGGCGGTTGTCGACATCGAGGCGCAGCGCTGCGAATGTCTCGGTGGTCGATTCGGGGGAGATGCCGTCCTCCTCGAGATAACCCTTGACTGGGATTCCACCCTGCCAGCCAGCGGCGTACTGCCCACGAGATGAATGTTGCTCGATGTCCTTCGGGAGTCGGATTGCCCGGAGAACCTTCTCCTTCTCGGCCCTCACATCGTCGGGGGAGAAGGACAGGGGCTCCTCCATGGCGGTGAGGGCGAGCAATTGGAGGAGGTGATTTTGCATGACGTCACGGGCGGCGCCGATGCCGTCGTAGTAGCCGGCCCGACCGCCGATCCCGATGTCCTCAGCCATCGTAATCTGGACGTTGTCGACGTAGTTGCTGTTCCAGATGGGCTCGTACATGGCGTTCGCGAATCTCACCGCCAAAATGTTCTGAACGGTCTCCTTGCCGAGGTAATGGTCGATGCGGAACACTGAGCCGGATGGGAAGACCTCGCCAACAACTCGGTTGAGCTCTTCGGCGCTGGCGAGGTCGTGGCCGAAGGGCTTTTCGATGACAACGCGTCGCCAGGCGCCCGGTGCGCTCGTCGCGAGGCCGGAGGTTTTCAGGTGCTCGAGCACGACGGGGAAGAGGCCCGGCGGGATCGACAGGTAGAAGGCATGGTTGCCGTTCGTGCCGCGATTTAGGTCGAGGTCAGCGACAACCCTGCTCAACTCCTCGTACGCGACGGGATCTACAAGGTCGCCAGAGACGAAGCGGATCCCCTCGGATAGCTGGCGCCAGGTGTCCTCGCTGAACGGGGTTCGGGAGTGCTCGCGCACTGCATCGTGGACAATTTGGGCGAAGTCCTTGTCCGCCCAATCGCGCCGGGCAAACCCGACGAGGGCGAATCCCGGGGGCAGTAGCCCGCGGTTGGCGAGGTCATAGATGGCGGGCATAACCTTCTTGCGAGCGAGATCGCCAGTGACGCCGAACAGGACGACACCGCAGGGACCTGCGACGCGGGGCAGCCGGCGATCGAGTGGATCGCGGAGCGGGTTTGTCATGTTGCGTCCATGACTCGGGCGACCGTTGACCTGAGCGACTCCCAGGAATTGATGAATTTCGCGACGCCCTCAATCTCGAGTTTTTCGCAAACCTCGGATTCGAAGATTCCGAGTCGAGCGAGGGCCTGCCAGACGGCTGCAGACTCGATGGCCGTTCCCGTAACGGTGTCGCCCAAGACCAGGCCATGGTCTGCAACAGCCTCGAGGGTCGACTCGGGCACGGTGTTGACACAGCCGTCGACCGCGAGGTCGATCACATAACGGGTGTCCTGATACGCCGGATCCTTGACGCCGGTGGAAGCCCACAGTGGCCGCTGCGGATGTGCGCCCAACTCCGCCAGAGTGAGCCACTTTGGCGTGGCCAGCGATTCGACGTGAGCTGCCCAGGCCAAACGGGCGTTCGCGATCGCGGCGCGGCCCCGTAGCCCGGCAGCCTCATCGGTTCCGAGGGCGTCAAGCCGAGCATCGACTGCAACGTCGACGCGGCTGACGAAAAACGACGCTACCGAGTGGATCGCCGAGAGGTCGTGGCCTGCGTCCGCGGCCTGACGAAGGCCCTCCTCGAAGGCACTCACCACCTCGAGGTACCGCTCGACTGCGAAAATTAAGGTGACATTGACGCTGATACCTGCGGCGATCGTCGCGGTGATGGCGGGGAGCCCGGCTTTGGTGGCGGGGATCTTGATGAGGGCGTTCGGCCGGTCCACGGTCGCCCAGAGAGATCGGGCCTGCGCGATGGTGGCCTCGGAATCGTCGGCGAGTCTTGGGTCGACCTCGATCGATACGCGACCATCGACGTGCCCGCTGGCCACCCACACGCCATGAAGGACATCGCATGCGGCCCGGACGTCGTCGGTTGTCAGGCGTCGAATGGCGGAGTCGACATCGGCGCCAGCGGCCGAGAGGGTTGCAAGGTCGGCCGCATATGCGGCAGCCCCATCCGAGATCGCCTTCTCGAAGATCGATGGGTTCGTCGTGACACCTCGAACACATCGAGTATCGACGAGTTGGGCAAGTCCACCGGAGTCGATCCGATGGCGGTCAAGATCATCGAGCCAGATAGACACGCCGAGGGCTGTCAACTCGAACAGTGGTGCTGCTGTTGTCAAGAGGTGCTCCCTCGTGGTCGATTGTTAGAGGCGAATGGATTGGAGGGCGGCTGCGACGACCGCGTCGACGGTGATGCCGAACTCCTCAAACAGGATCTGCTGGTCTGCGCTGGCCCCGAAGTGGTCGATGCCGATGATGCGCCCCCGGTCGCCGACGTACTTCCACCAGCCAAGGGTGCTCCCAGCCTCGATCGCAACCCGGGCCCTAACTGAAGGGACCAGCACGGAGTCGCGATACGCCTCGTCCTGCTCATCAAACCATTCGAGGCACGGCATCGAGACGACACGAGTGCTGATGCCATCGGCCTTGAGGCGCTCGTAGGCCGCCACCGCAAGCTGCACCTCAGAGCCCGTGGCGAGGAGCAACACCTGCGGCTCTGGTGAATCGAGCAGGACGTAGCCACCACGCCGAACGCCGCTGCGCGCAACGTCTGCGGCGACGAGGGTTGGCAGGTTCTGCCGGGTGAGGACGAGGCCGACCGGGGTACGTCGCGACAGGGTGGCGTGCCATGCCGCGGAGGTCTCATTCGCGTCGGCAGGCCGGACGATGCTCAGGCCCGGCACGGCGCGCAGCGACCAGAGGTGCTCGACTGGCTGATGGGTCGGGCCGTCCTCGCCGAGGCCGATCGAGTCATGGGTCCAGACGAAGATGCTCGGCAGTTGCATGATCGCTGCGAGTCGGACGGAGCCGCGCATGTAGTCACTGAAGACCATGAACGTGCCGCCGAATGGACGGGTGAGTCCGTCGAGCGCGATCCCGTTGAGGATCGAACCCATCGCGTGCTCACGGATGCCGAAGTGCAGGATGCGCCCGTAGGGTGACGCGCCGGGCAGGGTCGAACTGGCGGGCAGGAAACTGCCGCCGCCTTCGATTGTCGTGTTGTTTGATTCGGCGAGGTCGGCCGAGCCACCCCAGAGTTCGGGCATGATGGCCGCAATGGCGTTTATGACCTCGCCGGAGGCCTTGCGGGTCGCAATCGAACCACCGAGGTCGTAGCGAGGGAATGCCGAATCGAACCCGTTGGGCAGTTCCCCGGATACGAGCCGATCGAGTAGTTCGGCCCGTTGCGGTTCATCCGCCCGCCACGCATCGAATTGAGCCTGCCAGGTGGAGCGATCCGCCGTGACCTGCAGGGCTAGCGCCGATCGCACATCGGCGAGTACCACCGGATCGAAGGCGAAAGACTCCTCTGGATCCAGACCGAGTGCGGTCTTCGTGGCGGCCACCTCTGCGGCCCCCAGGGCGGAGCCGTGGGCCTTGGCGGTGTTTTGCGCGCTGGGGGCTGGCCACGCGATAGTGGTCCGCATCCGGATGAAGGTGGGTCGGTCAGGCTCGATGGTTGCCGCGTTGAGTGCGGTGAAGAGGCCTTCGCGGTCGACGTCACCGTCGGGGAGTCGGTCGACACTATGGATCGCCCAGCCGTAGGCCGCGTATCGCGCGACGACGTCCTCGGTGAATGCGACCGCTGTATCGCCTTCGATCGAGATGTGGTTGTCGTCCCAGATGACGCAGAGGCGGTTGAGTCGCTGGGTTCCAGCGAGGGACGACGCCTCGGCGCTCACGCCCTCCTCAAGATCTCCGTCGGAGGCGATCACCCAGATTCGATGGTCGAATGGGCTACTGCCGTCCGGGGTCTGGGGGTCGAATAAGCCGCGCTCATATCGAGCTGACATGGCCATGCCGACCGCCGTCGCCAGACCCTGCCCAAGAGGACCAGTGGTCGTCTCAACGCCGGCAGTGTGGCCGAATTCTGGGTGTCCGGGCGTGCGACTGCCCCAGGTCCGAAAGGACTCGAGGTCGTTCATGGAGAGGCCATAAGCGGACAGGAACAACTCGCTGTACAAGGTCAGGCTCGAATGGCCGGCGGACAGGACGAACCGGTCGCGGCCGAGCCAGCCGGGGTCACTCGGATCGTGGCGCATGATGCGCTGGAACAACAGGTAGGCCGCGGGGGCGAGGCTCATGGCGGTTCCGGGATGGCCATTTCCGACCTTCTGGACGGCGTCCATCGCGAGTGCACGCAGATGTCTAACTGCGGAATCATCGGTCGGTGACCAGTCCAAGCGGGCACGTTGTGGTCCAGTAATTCCAGGCGACGTCATGGTGGAACCCTAGCCAATGACACAGGCGGCACGAATGACAGTCAATACGCCGACCGCGACGATTCGCTGGTCGTTGACTACGCTGATGGGGTGTCTGTCGCTGCTGAGTCCATTGCCGGCTCTCGAGGGTCGATGGTGCGGGCGCACGTTGCCTTGACGAAGCCGCGGATCATCGAACTCCTCCTCGTGACCGCGATCCCGACCATGTTTCTCGCCGCTGATGGCCTCCCGAGCCTGACGGTCACGATCGCCGTACTCCTCGGCGGTGCGCTCTCCGCAGGGGGAGCGAACACGCTCAATAGCGTGTACGACCGCGACATTGACGCACTCATGCACCGGACCGAGTCCCGCCCTGCCGCTGTGGGTTCGATTTCGGTACGCGCAGGGATCGTTCAGGGGGTGGTGCTGAGCCTGCTGAGTGCCGTTGTGCTTGCGTGGCTGACAAACTGGCTTTCGGCGGCACTGTCGCTCGTGGCCGTTTTGATGTACGTCCTCGGCTACACGATGATCCTTAAGCGACGCACCTCCCAAAACATTGTTTGGGGCGGGGCCGCAGGCTGCATGCCAGTGCTCATCGCCTGGTCCGCGGTGACCGGTGGATTGTCCTTGACTCCGGTCGTTCTGTTCCTCATCGTGTTCTTCTGGACGCCGCCGCATTACTGGCCACTGGCCATGAAGTATCGAGACGACTACGCCAATGCTGGTGTTCCCATGCTGCCGGTCGTGCGCACCAACCTGCAGGTCACGGCAAGCATCATCTGGTACTCGTGGGTGATGGTCGCGGTGTCATTGTCGCTCGTGTGGATTGCCCCGATGGGCTGGGTCTACAGCGTCACCGCACTCGTCGTCGGCATCGTCTTCATTGTGATGGCCTACCGCCTGCGGGCCGCAGCCAAGCGCGAGGATCCAACCATCAACGACACGGCCATGCGCCTATTCCACTGGTCGATCACCTACCTGTCGCTTCTCTTCCTAGCCGTGGCAATAGACCCCTTCCTCAACTAGCCCCCCGCCTTCGGCTAGCCCCCCTCTCATTTGACCCGGATTCCGGGGCGGATGAAGGAAATCGAACCAATTCACTGCGAATGTGTTCATCTCGCCCAATCGACTTGATGGTGAGCACGGGTCCATGAAGTCGTTACCCTGACAGAATGATCGAGATGCCGATGTGCCCCGAATGCGCGAGTGAGTTCACCTACGAGATGGGCGACCTGCTGGTGTGTTCACTGTGTGCGCACGAATGGTCGCCCGGTGCTGGTGGCTCTGACGGTGACTCGGAATTTGGCTTGCCGGAAGTGTCGGTCATCAAGGATTCGGTGGGGAAGCCTCTAGCCGACGGCGACACAGTGACGATCGTCAAGACCCTGAAGGTGAAGGGGAACCCGAGTGATATCAAGGTCGGTACAAAGGTCCGGAACATTCGTCTCGTCTACGGTTCCGGTGACCACGACATCGACTGCAAGGTAGATGGGTTCGGCCCGATGATGCTGAAGTCCAGCGTGGTGAAGAAGGTCTAGGGACTCCTCGTAGCAGACCGCTGCATCGAGGCCTTGCGTCGCATCAAGACAAACCGGCGTAGGAATTAGGTGCGGGTGCGTTGGGAGAACGGCAGAAAGAGGACCGCCGCCCAGACGCAAACCGCGCCGGTTACGTGGGCGATGACTGCGACGACAGGCAGTCCAGTGAAGTACTGCACGTAGCCGATGACCCCTTGACTCACCGATACCGCGGCTACGATCCACGCCGCTCGTCGGCAGCGAGAGGGAGCATCGGTGAGCCGGAGCGCGAGCAGCAGGGCGGCGAGTAGCCCGAGGAACAGCAGAACCACGTCAGCATGAAGCCACGACAGCGTGCGCGGGTCAAAGCTGAAACGATTCTCACTCTGGGCGTCGCCACTGTGGGGGCCCGAGCCGGTGACGAGGACTCCTAGGACAACAACGAGGCCGGCGATGGCCACGATGCCCCAGGTGAGGAGCCGTAGTTCGCGCCGGACGAGCATGACCGCGGGGTTGTCGCCGAGGTCGGCGGACCGTGCGACAAGCACAACGCACGCGGCGATGATGGCCATGGAGAGCAGGAAGTGCGCGGAGACGGTCGCGGGGTGCAGGCCAGTGAGGACGGTAACGCCGCCGAGTGCAGCCTGCGCGAATGTGCCGATGAACGGTATGGCGGCGAGCACAAAAATGGTTCGGCGCGGAGGAAGTGATAGACGTGATCGGCGTCGGTGGTCGATGATCGCGGCCACGATCGCGGCAATTGCAAGGATGACCAGCGCGAAGGTGAGCAGCCGGTTACCGAATTCGACATATTTGTGCCATTCCTCCTCCTGCCGGGCCGTCGGGGTGTACGAGCCCTCAACGCACTCGGGCCAAGTGGGACAGCCGAGTCCCGACCCGGTTACTCGCACTACGGCACCGGTCACGACGATGGCCATCTGGGCCACGAGGTTTGCGATGAAGACACCGCGAACGGCTGGCGTGCAACGCCCGGTTTCGGTCATATCTCCACCCTAGCGAGGTTGGGCTCGTGCGGCCCGGGGTCGCAGGCCGGTCACGGCTTGCCTCAGATCGCTCATGGTTTGCCTCAGATCAGTCCCAGGAGAACGTGCGACGGGCGAGTACGGCACCCGCTGCGCCCCAGACGATCAGGACGAGAAGTCCGCCGGCGGGCAGGGTGCCACCTGTGACCGCCGCATTCAGTCCATCGGCGAGCGCAGCCGACGGCAGCAGTCCGACAACGGTGCCGATCGCTGGTGGCATATCTGTGGCGGCGAAGACAACTCCGCCAAAGACGATAAGCAGCACAAAGATCCCATTAGCGAGGGCGAGCACTGCCTCGGCGCGCAGGGCGCCCGCGAGGAGGACAGCCAGCGCAGCGAAGGCCCCGCCACCAAGGATGCCGAAGGCGCCGAGTCCGAACCAATCGATATCGGGACGCCAGCCCATAATAGTTGCTACGAATGCGAGGGCGGCCACTGACAATGCGGCAAGCACACCCGTCGCAAGCGCCTTGCCGAGGAGCAGATCAAGGCGCGACAGCGGAGTGGTGGCAAGGAATTTGAGTGCACCAGCCCGCCGCTCGAAACCGGTGCCGATGGCCAACGATGTGAAGCAGGTGGCGATGAGGCTGACAGTCAAAACTGTGGGAACCTGCTCACCGATTTCGCCGCCCCGCATGATCCGCAGCGCGAAGAGCAAGGCGATTGGGATGACAAACATCAGGAGAATTTGCTCTCCATTGCGAAGGAGGAGACGTAGCTCCCAGCCCGCGTGCGCCCGGACTCGCGTTACCCCGGTCATGACTGATCCGATCCGGCGTCGATAACGATCTGCTCGAGGGTCCGACGGCCGACGGCGAGATCTGTTGCCATGACCCCCTGCTCTGCGCACCACGTGGCGATCGCGGCCATGACCTGCGGACTCGGCGGCCCGTGCACGATGTAGTAGCCCGGGCGTAGTTCCTCCGCCCGAAAGTTGCTGGGCAGGCTCCCCGCGAGTCTGGCGAGGTCCAAGCGGGGGGGACCGGTGAAGCTCATCGCATCATTAGCCCCGGTGAGTTCGGCGACGGTTCCTTCGGCGATGACGTGCCCGCCGGCGATAACGACGACGTGGTCGGCGAGGGTCTCGACATCGCTCAACTGGTGCGTGGTGAGCAGGATGCTCGTTCCCGAATCCCGTCGCGCGGCAAGGGCCTCGAGGAGGTTGCGACGGGCGAGGGGGTCAAGGCCTGCGGTCGGCTCGTCGAGGATGAGGAATTCGGGGTTGGGGAGGAGCGCCGCCGCGAGCTTCACTCGTTGCTGCTCCCCGCCGGACAACCTTCGGGTTGTCGTGCGGGTCGAAGGGTCGATGCCGACGAGCTCAAGGAGCTCGGACGGGTCAGCGTGGTTTGTGTAGAGGTTGGCGAGGTAGTTCAGCCACTCGAGGGGGCGCGCTGTTGGGTAGAGGCCCCCCTGCTGGAGCATGACGCCGATGCGCTGCGAGACCGCCCGCGTGCCGGGCTCGCTACCGAGAAGGCGAACGGTGCCGCTGGTCGCGGCGCGCAACCCGCAGGCAACCTCGATGGTGGTGGTTTTGCCAGCGCCATTTGGACCGAGTAGGGCCGTGACCTTCGAGGCATCCGCCGTCATCGATACGCCGTCGACGGCTACCGAGGCGCCATAGAGGACGACGAGATGCTCGATCGACAGGGCGGGTGATTCAGTCACGGAGATGAGTCTAGGGAGCCCCCGGTTGGCGCGACCGGGGATTTAGGCAACAATGGTGTTATGAAATTCCCCGGCGAGGCTGCAGCGCGAATTGCGCGATCGCTCCTCGACGTCGGACCTGGTACGGCGTCTGACCTTGCCGACAGGCTCGGTCTTACCGCGACCGCCATCAGAAGGCCCCTCGCCGCACTTATCGAGTCCGACCTTGTTGTGGCCTCCGATCGGGCGCCCTACGGCCCCGCCCCAGCGCCGCGCAGGGGTCGACCCAGTCAGGTCTTTAGTCTTACGCAGGCCGGACGCTCGGCTTTCAGTGACGCAACGGAGGACCTTGCACTCGAACTCCTGCGGTTTGTCGATCGCACGCAGGGAAGCAAGGGCATCGCGGCATTTGCAGCGGAGCGGGCGCACCGCCTGGTCCAGCGGATGGGCCCGGCCAACGGCGTCCCTTCGGCTGCAGCCGTGGAGTTTATGGCCGAGACTCTCACCACCGCGGGCTACGCGGCCTCAGTCGATATTGCGAGTGACAACGCCAAGACTGTCCAGCTCTGCCAGCACGCATGCCCGGTTTCGGAGGCAGCCGGTGAATTCCCGGCGTTGTGCGAGGCGGAGACCGCCGCTCTCGGCCAGGCGCTTGGTGTTCACGTGACGCGGCTTGCAACCATCGCACACGGCGACGGCGTCTGCACCACCGTTATTCCCATCGACGCTCGCCGGTTGGCCAGCGTCTCCCAGACAACGAACATCCTCCAGACCAACTCCAATCGAAGGGCCATGGCATGAGCGATCAGACCATCACACGGACCGAGACCGAGCCAGCACTCACCTCTGCGGAACTGCAGGCGGCGACGATCGATGAACTAGGGCGGTACGAGTACGGCTGGCACGACGCCGACACTGCCGGCGCCACGGCCAGGCGCGGACTCAACGAGGATGTCGTGCGCAACATCAGCGGGCTCAAGAATGAGCCGGAGTGGATGCTCGAGTTGCGACTCAAGGGCCTGCGACTCTTTGGCAAGAAGCCAATGCCGACCTGGGGTTCTGATCTCAATGGCATCGACTTCGACAACATCAAGTACTTCGTCCGGTCGACTGAGAAGCAGGCGACGAGCTGGGATGAACTCCCCGACGACATCAAGAGCACCTACGACCGACTCGGCATCCCGGAGGCAGAGAAGCAGCGCCTCGTCTCGGGCGTTGCGGCCCAGTACGAGTCCGAGGTCGTGTATCACGCGATTCGTGAGGACCTCGCGGAGCAGGGTGTCATCTTCCTTGACACCGACACCGCGCTACGCGAGCACGAGGACGTCTTCAAGGAGTACTTCGGCTCTGTCATTCCGGTCGGCGACAACAAGTTTGCCGCACTCAACACGTCGGTCTGGTCTGGTGGTTCGTTCGTATACGTTCCCAAGGGCGTTCATGTCGACATTCCTCTCCAGGCCTACTTCCGCATCAACACCGAGAACATGGGCCAGTTCGAGCGCACCCTCATCATCGTCGACGAGGACGCTTACGTGCACTACGTTGAGGGTTGCACCGCGCCCATTTACTCGAGCGACTCACTGCACTCGGCCGTCGTGGAGATCATCGTGAAGAAGGGTGGCCGCTGCCGCTACACGACAATCCAGAACTGGTCGACCAATGTTTACAACCTCGTCACCAAGCGAGCCATCGCCCATGAAGGTGCCACGATGGAGTGGATCGATGGCAACCTCGGATCCAAGGTCACGATGAAGTACCCGGCCGTCTGGCTCATGGGTGAGCATGCCAAGGGCGAGACTCTGTCGATTGCATTTGCAGGCGAAGGCCAGCATCAGGATGCAGGCTCGAAGATGGTTCATGCGGCACCGAACACGTCCTCGAGCATCGTCTCGAAGTCGGTTGCCCGCGGCGGGGGCCGCACCTCGTACCGGGGTCTGGTCCAGATCCTCGAGGGTGCCCACGGATCGAAGAGCACCGTGAAGTGCGATGCCTTGCTCGTCGACGATATCTCGAGGTCTGACACCTATCCGTACGTCGACGTGCGCGAGGACGATGTCTCGATGGGTCACGAGGCGACGGTGTCGAAGGTGAGCGCCGACCAACTCTTCTACCTCATGTCACGTGGCATGACCGAGGACGAGGCAATGGCCATGATCGTTCGCGGTTTCATCGAGCCCATCGCCCGCGAACTCCCGATGGAGTACGCGATTGAGTTGAACCGCCTCATCGAGCTCCAGATGGAAGGGGCTGTTGGGTGACGATCGCCCCCCCACATGATCTAGCCCCGAGGGTTGCCTCGTTCGATCCTGAGTCATTTGGCGTGCCTACTGGTCGTGAACTTGAATGGCGGTTTGCTCCGCTCGAGGTACTCAAGCCGTTCTTCTCACTCGTTTCTGACGTAGGCATCGTCACCGGGATCTCGACAAGTGAGTTCGTGGCCAATGCGCCGATCGAGTCGGTCACGTCGACCTGGACCCCGACCGATCGCACCGGTGCGATCGCAAGATCGGCGGCCCGCTCGGCCGTCATCATCGACATACCGAGAGAGGCGCGTGTCGACGAGCCGGTGGTTGTGCGGCTGGAGGCGAGCAGTTCGTTTGCCTACCAGCACGTCGAGATCACGGCTGGAGCTTTCAGTTCTGCCAAGGTCGTCGTCGAGGTGAACACCACCGCCGATATCTCGGGCGCCATCGTCATCAATGTCGCGGATGGTGCGGACCTCACCCTCCTCGTGGTCGTCGACGGGCCCAAGGAGCATCGTCTCGTCGCTCACCTGCCGGCAACGATCGGCCGCGATGCCCGCTTCACCGCGTGCGCGGTCACGCTCGGCGGCCGAGCCGTGCGCTTACTGCCATCCGTTCACTACCGGTCATCGGGTGGCAGCGCCGAACTCCTCGGGGTGTTCCTCGCTGAGGGCGAGCAGTACTTCGAGCAGCGGATCTTCGTCGAACACGAGCAGCCGCACTGCACGAGCAATGTCATCTACAAGGGCGCGCTCTCTGGGGCCCTTGCGCACACGGTGTGGATCGGCGACGTCCTCGTTCGCCGAGAGGCAATCGGTACGCAGACCTACGAGATGAACCGTAATCTGCTGCTCTCCGACGGACCCCGCGCCGACTCGGTCCCAAACCTCGAGCTCGAGACCGGCGACGTCGTGAGTGCCGGTCATGCGAGCGCGACTGGGCGATTTGATGACGAGCAGCTGTTCTACCTTCAGTCCCGCGGTATTCCCGCGGAGCTCGCGCGACAGCTCGTCGTTCGCGGGTTCTTCGCTGATGTGCTGGGCAGGCTCGGCATGCCAGCATGGCGCGACACCATGATGCAGCGAATATCGGCCCGACTCGGAATGGCGGATGAGGAGTCGGAAGATGTCTGATGCCAAGGTGTCACCCGAATTCATCAATGCGTGCCGGCTCGCTGACGTTCCGATCAACGGTTCGCTCAAGGTCGACCTCGATGGCACGGCGGTCGCCATTGTCCGCACAGCTGAAGGCGTGTTTGCCATCCGCGATGCCTGCTCGCACGCCGACGTCCTGCTTTCCGAGGGCGAGGTTGATGGGTGCACCATCGAGTGCTGGCTCCACGGATCCCAATTCGACCTGCGAACCGGAGCGCCGCTCACCCTGCCCGCCGTCGTGGCGGTGCCGGTCTACGAAGTTCGACTGAGCGGTGAGGGTGAAGACACCGTCGTCGAAGTCGCAGCATCGCCCACCGATATTTCCGCCACATCCCAAGCCGCCACCGAAAAACGTTGAAGGACAGCTATGAGTGAACTCGTCATCAATGACTTGCACGCCTCGATCGAGACCGACGGAGGTGAAAAGGAGATCCTGCGCGGAGTTACCCTGAGCGTTGAGTCCGGTCGCACTCACGCGGTCATGGGCCCGAATGGTTCTGGTAAATCAACCCTCGCCTACGTCATCGCCGGTCACCCGAAGTATCAGGTGACGAGCGGATCGATCACCCTCGACGGCGAGGATGTCCTCTCGATGACAGTAGACGAGCGCGCTCGCGCCGGACTCTTCCTCGCGATGCAGTACCCGGTCGAGGTGCCCGGTGTTTCCGTCTCGAACTTTCTTCGCACCTCAGTCACCGCTGTCAAGGGCGAGGCCCCGAAACTGCGGACCTGGGTGAAGGAGATGAAGGAGGCCATGGCGGACCTTCAGATGGACCCAGCGTTTGCCGAGCGCAGCGTGAACGAAGGGTTCTCCGGCGGAGAGAAGAAGCGCCACGAGATCCTCCAACTTGCACTGTTGCGGCCGAAGTTCGCGATTCTCGATGAAACAGATTCCGGTCTCGACGTCGATGCGCTCCGGATCGTCGCCGAGGGAGTGAACCGCTACCGGGAGTCCTCCGGTGCGGGCACCCTCCTCATCACCCACTACACAAGAATCCTTCGGTACATCACCCCTGATGTCGTGCACGTTTTCGTCGATGGTCGCATCGTCGAAAGCGGGGGCGCCGATCTTGCAGAGGTCCTTGAGGCTGACGGATACGAGCGCTTCATCACGGCCGCGCAGCCCGCCTAGGAAACGTGATCCCACCTCATGAGCCTTGACGTCGCAAGAATCAAGAAGGACTTCCCATTGCTGGCGCGCACAGTGCGCGATGGGAAGGAACTCATCTACCTCGACAGTGGCGCCACCTCACAAAAGCCCTATCAGGTGCTTGACGCCGAGCGCGCCTTCTATGAGACGAGCAACGCCGCTGTCCACCGCGGGGCCCACGCGCTCGCGGAGGAGGCGACGATCCACTACGAGGATGCGCGGTCTACCATCGCGGGGTTCATTGGGGCCGCGCCATCGAACATCGTGTTCACGAAGAATGCCACCGAGGCTCTCAACCTCTGCTCCTACGCATTCAGCAATGCGACATCGTTATCACGGCAGGGGACCGTGAGCCGCTCAATCGACCCGCGCTTCATCCTCAAACCGGGCGACAGCATCGTCATCAGCGAGATGGAGCACCACGCGAATCTCGTTCCCTGGCAAGAACTCTGCGCGAAGACCGGTGCCACGCTGCGCTGGTTTTCTGTTGATGATGAGGGCCGCCTAGACCTGTCGGACATGGATACTCTCATCGACGCCACCACGAAGGTGGTGTCGATCGTGCACCAGTCGAACATCCTCGGGACTGTGAATCCTGTGCGGGCCATCATGGACCGCGCCCACGAGGTCGGGGCGGTCGGCATTGTTGATGGCTGTCAGTCCGTACCGCATATGCCGGTCGACGTCGCCAGCGTTGGCGCGGACCTGCTCATGTGGAGCGGGCACAAGATGCTCGGCCCCACGGGCATCGGCTGCCTCTACGGGACGAGTGAAATCCTCGACGCCATGCCGCCATTCCTCACGGGCGGCTCGATGATCGAGATGGTGTCGATGGAGACGAGCACGTTCGCTCCCGCACCGCAGAAGTTCGAGGCGGGCACGCCGATGGTGGCGCAAGCCGTCGGACTCGCTGCGGGAGTGCGCTACCTCGAGGAGATCGGCATGGACGAGGTTGCCGATCACGAGGCGGCGCTCACTGCGCACAGCCTCTCGGTGCTCACTGCTATCCCGGGCGTCCGGATCATTGGGCCAAGCACGACGGTTGAGCGCGGAAGTTCGATCTCTTTCGTCGTTGATGGCCTGCACCCGCATGATGTCGGGCAGGTCCTCGACAACCGTGGCGTCGCCGTGCGGGTTGGCCACCACTGCGCGTGGCCGATCTGCCGCAGGTTCGGCGTCCCGGCGACCACCCGAATCTCTCCCTATATCTACAACGACGAGTCAGACATCGATTCCGCGGCCGCGGGAGTCGTCGCCGCCCAAGATTTCTTCGGCGTCAGGCCATGAACCTCGAGTCGCTGTATCAGGAGATCATCCTCGATCATTACAAACGTCCTCGCGGGCAGGGCTTGCTCGCCTCGCCTCTCGGATCGGCGCATCACGTGAACCCGACCTGTGGTGATGAGTTGACCGTGGAGGTGGGCTTGGGTTCTGATGGCGGCCTTCTCATCGGCTACGAAGGTCAAGGGTGCTCCATCTCCCAAGCGAGCGCCAGCGTTATGTCGGAGCTGGTGTCCGGCCATACTGTGCAGGACGCCGAGACCTTCAGGCTTGCCTTCATTGAGATGATGCACGCGAAGGGAACGGGGGAGCCTGATGAGGAGGTTCTCGGGGATGCCGTGGCCTTCGCCGGCGTCGCGAAGTTTCCTGCCCGCATCAAGTGCGCACTGCTGGGCTGGATGGCACTCCAAGACGCCGAGATCCAGTCAGGACTCCTGACGACTCAAACCAAGGAGCACAGCCCATGATCAAGGAGCAGAGACTGTGAACATTGCTACAGACGATGAGATTATCGAGGCGATGAAGGATGTCGTCGACCCGGAGCTTGGCATAAATGTTGTAGATCTGGGACTCGTCTACGGAGTGAGTGTCGACGACGCGAATATCGCCACCGTCGACATGACCCTTACGTCCGCTGCTTGCCCTCTCACTGATGTCATCGAGGACCAGACGAGGGCGGCACTGACTCCGGTCGTCGCTGATTTCCGGATCAACTGGGTCTGGATGCCGCCGTGGGGTCCGGACAAGATCACCGACGATGGACGCGACATGCTGCGTGCGCTCGGCTTCAATCTCTGACGGAATCCGGGGCCGGCTGCGAGCCGTAGACTGAGGCCATCATGATTGCTGCCTCCGGTATCGAACTGCGTGCCGGGGCCCAACTCCTCTTGGCCGAAGGATCCTTTCGTGTGGGCAAGGGCGACCGTGTCGGGCTCGTCGGCCGCAACGGGGCCGGTAAGACAACCCTCACGAGGGCGCTTGCCGGGGAAACCCTCCCTGCCAAGGGTGCGATCAGCAGCACGGGCACCGTTGGTTACCTGCCGCAGGACCCGCGATCAGGCGATCCCGACGAACTTGCCCGAGATCGAATCCTCAGCGCCCGCGGCCTGCACGATGTCGTTCGACGCATGCAGGAGGCGAGCATGCGGATGGACGAACCCGATGAGGTGGAGCGTGAGCGGATCATCGCCCGCTACGCCAGGGCCGAGGCCGAGTTCGAGGCGCTCGGTGGGTACGCGGTTGAATCAGAGGCTGCAACGATTGCGGCATCGGTGGGTTTGCCTGATCGCGTTCTCTCGCAGCCGCTCGGCACCCTCTCCGGTGGGCAGCGCCGACGCGTCGAACTCGCGCGCATCCTGTTCAGCGGGGCCGATGTTCTCCTCCTCGATGAGCCGACGAACCACCTCGATGCCGACTCCGTTAGATGGCTGCGCAAGTTCCTCTCGACGTATGAGGGTGGATTCATCGTGATCAGCCATGACACCGCCCTGCTCGAAGACACGGTGAACAAGGTATGGCACCTTGATGCCAACCGCCGCGAGATCGATGTCTACGCGATGGGCTGGAAGGCCTACGGAGTGGCCCGCGATACCGATGAGAAGCGTCGCAAGCGGGAACGTCGAAACGCCGAGCAGCAGGCCGATGTGCTCCGGGCGCAGGCCGAGAAGATGCGTGCGAAGGCGAGCAAGGCGAAGGCTGCCCAGAACATGCTGCGCAGAGCTGACTCACTTTTGTCAGGTGCCGATGAAATCCGGGTGTCCGACAAGGTTGCGAAACTGCGCTTCCCCACGCCTAAGGCTTGCGGGAAGGTGCCGTTGTCGGCCAGCGGTCTTTCGCGTTCATACGGCTCGCTGGAGGTCTTTACGGACGTTGGCCTCTCGATCGATCGTGGGTCCCGTGTCGTCATCCTCGGACTAAACGGTGCTGGCAAGACAACGCTTCTTCGGATTCTTGGTCAGGTCGACGCACCGGATAGTGGAACGATTGAGCCAGGACATGGTGCCGTCATCGGCTACTACGCACAGGAGCACGAGACGCTCGACCCCAGCGCGACCGTCCTAGAGATGATGCAGCGAAATTCGCCGGACCTCGACGACACCCGCCAGCGCACCGTCCTTGGTTCATTTCTGTTCAGCGGCGATGATGTGAGCAAGCCAACCGCAGTCCTGTCAGGCGGCGAAAAGACCCGGCTGGCGCTTGCTTGCCTCGTCGTCTCCGGCGCCAATGTCCTACTCCTCGATGAGCCAACAAACAACCTCGACCCCGCCAGTCGTGCCGAGGTCCTCGAGGCTCTCCGGTCGTACGAGGGTGCAGTCGTGCTCGTGAGCCATGATCCGGGCGCTGTTCACGCTCTCGGCCCCGAACGCGTCCTCATCCTCCCCGACGGTGACGAGGACCTATGGAATGACGACTATGCCGATCTCGTTGAGCTCGCATAGAGGTGAAGGAAGTGGCATGAGTGCGGAGACGAGCATGACGATCAGCGAGGCCGACGGCGTACGGGTGGAGCGTGAGGGTTCCATCCTCACAGTGACCCTCGCAAATCCCGAGAACCTCAATGCCCAGACGCCCGCCACCTGGCGTCGGCTGGCAGCGATCGAGTCCGAGGCAGACTCGCAGGTGCGTGTGATTCTGCTCGTCGCCGAAGGGCCGAGTTTTGGTGCTGGCCTGGACCGAAGGATGCTGAGTCCGGACGGCGTCCCGGGGGAGGAGTCGCTCGCGTCGCTGGCGGGCATGACCGATGAGCACATTGATGAATTCATCCGTGGCGCGCAGTCGGCGTTCACCTGGTGGTCGCGCAGCGATGCCATCACGATCGCCGCAGTGCAGGGGCACGCGATCGGCGCGAGCGCCCAGCTGGCACTCGCCTGCGACATCATGCTCGTGGCTGATGACCTGAAGTTCGCTCTACGCGAGACCTCGCTCGGGCTGGTCCCTGATCTCGCCGGCACCTGGCCACTTGTGCGCCGCGTGGGCTATCCGCGTGCGCTCGACATCTGCGGAACCGGTCGATTCGTGGGCGCAGCCGAGGCGGTGGCCACCGGCCTCGCGCACAGCGCCCATCCCGTTGCCGCCCTCGCATCAGCACAGCGCGCGCTCGCCGAAGCATTTCTCAATGCCCCTGGCCCGAGTCTGAGCGCACTCAAGCCGCTCCTTCAGGGTGCGGCGGACCGAGATCGGGGCGATCAGGAACAGGCGGAGCGTGCCGCCCAGATCACCCGTCTTCGCGATCTGCGACGCGGCGGTGGTCCCCGATGAGCCACGATGTCTGGATGGCCTACCGGTCAATGACCCAGGATCGCTCGGTGAAGGGCAAGAAAGTCGGCTGGGAACTCGTGCGGCGGATTCTCGGGTACGCACGGCCATACCGAGCCTATGTCTGGATGTTTCTCATCACCCTAGTTTTTGCATCACTCCTAAGCGTGGCCCAGCCCCTGCTGTTCCGGCGGATCATTGACCAGGGCATCACCCCAAAGGATGCTCAGGTCGTCACCGTCACGGCAATTATTATCGCGGTGCTGGCCATCGTCGACTCAGGCGTTGGGCTGGTGGGAAGGTACTTCTCATCTAGGATCGGCGAGGGGCTCATCTATGACCTGCGAACACAGGTCTACTCGCATGTCCAAGAGCAATCCATCGCCTTCTTTACGCGGGCTCAGACCGGGGCGCTCATCTCGCGGCTGAACTCCGATGTCATGGGGGCTCAACAGGCATTCACGTCGACCCTTGGCGGGGTTATCGGAAATCTCATCTCGCTCAGCATCGTCCTCACGACTATGTTCATCCTGTCGTGGCAGGTGACCCTTGTCTCCTTGGTACTCGTCCCACTGTTCCTGCTCCCTGCCCGCTGGATGGGCCGAAAGCTCCAGTCACTCACCCGTCGGCAGATGTCGCTCAATTCCGACATGAGCGCTCAGATGAGCGAGCGGTTCAACGTGTCCGGCGCCCTGCTCGTCAAGCTGTTTGGCCGTCCGAGCGATGAGATGTCCGCGTTCTCCGGCCGAGCCGCGCAGGTTCGCGACGTCGGTGTGAGCATGGCAATGGCGAACCGCTGGTTCTTCACCGCACTCACGCTCGTTGCCTCGCTAGCCACCGCAATCACGTACGGCCTCGGCGGCAACCTCGTCATCACCGGAGTCCTCTCCCTAGGAACCCTGCTCGCCCTCGTGGGGCTGCTCGCTCAGCTCTACGGGCCTCTCACCGGGCTGTCGAACGTGCGCGTCGATGTCATGACCGCGCTCGTGTCATTTGAGCGGGTGTTCGAGGTGCTCGACCTGCCGCCAATGGTGAGTGACGCACCCGACGCCCACGACTTGCCTGATGGGCCCCTAGCTGTGCGGTTCGATCAGGTGGTGTTCCGGTATCCGACGGCCGAGCAGGTGTCGCTGGCATCCCTGGAGTCGATTGCTCGAGAGGAGTCGAATCAGGCGGGTGCCGACGTGCTCAATGGGCTCGACTTCATTGTGCCAGCCGGAACAATGACCGCCATCGTCGGACCTTCGGGTGCAGGTAAGACAACAATTAGTGGCCTCGTGACCCGCCTGTACGACGCTACATCGGGCGCAGTGAAGGTAGGAGGTGACGACGTCCGTGAACTCACGCTCACCTCATTGCGCGGGGCCGTCGGGGTCGTCACGCAGGATGCCCACCTGTTCCACGACACCATTCGTTCGAATCTCGCCTACGCCCGCCCCGAAGCGACAGATGACGAACTCCTTGCTGCGTGCGAGGCTGCCCAGATCGGTGATCTCATCGCCTCGCTGCCCGACGGTCTTGGAACGGTCGTGGGAGATAGGGGGCATCGGCTCTCGGGCGGGGAGAAGCAGCGGATCGCTCTGGCTCGCCTCCTTCTCAAGGCGCCGAGGGTTCTCATCCTTGACGAGGCGACTGCACACCTCGACAGTGAGAGTGAGGCGGCGGTCCAGCGTGCCCTCGACCGAGCACTCGAGGGCAGAACCGCAATCGTCATCGCTCACCGATTGTCGACTGTTCGTCGGGCCCAGCAAATCATCGTGCTCGTCGAGGGCCGAATTGTCGAGCGGGGCACTCACGAGGACCTCCTCGCTCTCGGGGGCACCTACTCGGACCTGTACCGGACCCAATTTGAGATTGATGATCCCGCGTAAGTATGGATGGGCGATGCTCTGTCGTGAGCCTCATGCTCCCCGGATGGTTGATCCCATGACGACATGGCAGGCTAACCCAATGGACGCGTCACCTGTCCTCCGATTTGTTCGTCGAAAGGCACTGCATGAAGATGGCACCGAATGAAACGGGCTGCGCATGAGCGGTAACGCCACGTATCGCTACTCCGATACGGCAGTTCTATCGGTGTCTGTCGTCGATGCCCCAATCGTCGTCACCTCAGCGCAGATCGATGAGCAATTGCTCGAGTCCTACGAGCGTGTCGGGCTCGTCCCGGGAATGCTCGAGGGCCTCGCAGGCATTAGTGAGCGGCGATGGTGGCCGACCGATGTGTCGTTCGCCGATGCTGCGTCGATGGCCGGGGCGAAGGCCCTCGCCGACGCCGGCGTCGATCCCGGAGTGATCGGCCTGCTCATCGACACGTCGGTGTGCCGCGATCACCTCGAGCCCTCCGCTGCGGTTGATGTGCACCAGCAACTTGGTCTAGGTACGGCTTGTCTGAACTTCGACCTCGGGAATGCCTGCCTTGGGTTTGTCAATGGAATGCAATTGGCCGCGACGCTCATTGACGCGGGCCAGATCGAATACGCACTCGTCGTTGATGGGGAGGGAAGCAGGCAGCCGCAGGAGAGCACGATTGAACGCCTCCGACAGCCAGACTCGACGAAGATGGATTTCCTCGCGAGTTTCGCGACCCTCACCCTCGGCTCCGGTGGCGCCGCTATGGTCCTCGGGAGGGCGTCGAAGCATCCTGAGGGTCACCGCTTCATCGGTGGCGTGGCCCGTGCGGCGACCCAGCACCATCGGCTGTGCATCGGCGACCTCAGCAGTATGACGACTGATTCCCGCGGACTGCTCGATGCAGGGGTCGAACTCGCACGTGACACTTGGAATGCGGCGCAGCCATTCTTCGACTGGTCTGATCTCGACGCCTATGTCATCCACCAGGTGTCAAAACTCCATACCGCCGCGATCGTCGAGGTCATGGGAATCGATATGGCCCGGGTGCCGGTGACCTTCCCAACACGCGGCAACATCGGGCCGGCTTCGGTGCCGTTCACGCTGGCCCATGCAGCCCAGGATCTCGTCGCTGGCCAGCGCGTTGCCTGCATGGGGATCGGGTCAGGACTAAATGCGGCGGTCATCGAGATTGCCTGGTGACTGAACCGGCCCGCTTCCCGCCCACCGGGCTGCCTGGCCTGGACCGACGCTGGTCGCGCATCGTTGAGGCACCCGACTTCTCGGGCACCAACCGCTCCTGGCACCTGATCGATACCTATGCGGGCACGGAACCCGGGCATCCCGATCCGACGCTCACGGTGCTGTGCGTCCATGGAAATCCCACCTGGTCCTATCTGTGGCGCACCCTCCTCGAAAGTGCCCCGCAGTCGATGCGCGTCATCGCCGTCGACCAACTCGACATGGGTTTCTCCGAACGAACTGGCGTTCGCCGCCGTCTAGCTGATCGCGTTGACGATCTTGACTCGCTCACGCGCGTTCTGGGCGTCACCGGGCCCGTCGTGACGGTTGCCCACGACTGGGGTGGGCCAATTTCGCTTGGCTGGGCGCTGCGGCATCGCGAGAACCTACGCGGAATCGTGCTCCTCAACACCGCCGTCCATCAGCCCGATGGGTCGCCAGCGCCAGCGATCATCCGGGTGGCGCGCTGCGGGCCCCTTCTTCGTCTCAACACCGTATGGACCGACACGTTCGTGCGCGGAACCACCCGACTGAGTCGATCCTTCCTCAGCGCCCGGCCAATGCCGAAGTCGGTTGCAACCGCGTTTGCGTCGCCGTATCGTTCAGCGGCGCGCCGCGGTGCTATCCGAGATTTCGTGGCCGACATCCCGCTGGAACCCGGCCACCCGAGCAGTGCTGCACTTGACTCGATCGCCGAAGGCATCCGCGACCTCGTTGCGACGCCAGCCCTGCTCCTCTGGGGACCGAATGACCCGGTGTTCTCCGACCGCTATCTCGCAGATCTCATCGATCGCCTGCCGCACGCTGACGTCCACCGGTACGAGCGCGCGGCGCACCTCGTCATCGAGGATGCGCCAAGACTCGTGAACGACCTCCTCTGGTGGCTATCTGCGCGCCAGCGGACTGAGCCGAAGGCAGTGTTTCACGGTGGGGCGACACGCGAGGGACGGATAACCACAGGTCCGAAGACGACGACCCTACTCGAAGCACTCGGTCGTGCTCAAGAGCAGCGGCCCGGAGCGATCGCGCTTGCAGAGATGCAAACTCGTGGGCCTGCACGCCTCATCACGTGGGAGTCCCTTTC
>CAMCSO010000023.1 GCA_945877545.1 Bifidobacterium breve
GATTTTCGGCGAGGTCGCAGACCAAGAGTCCCGCGATGTCGTTGATGCGATCGCGGCCGTAGCCACTGGGGCCCAGGATCGTCCGAAGGAGAACGTCGTCATCAATTCGGTGACGATCACGCGCGACTAGTGCCTCAGTGACCGAACAGCAAGGGACCCCGGCGCCGGTGTGCTACCGGCACCCGGATCGCGTCAGTTACATCAGTTGCACCCGGTGCGGACGCCCGGTGTGCCCTGAATGCATGGTGGCTGCTCCGGTCGGCTTTCAATGCCGTGCTTGTGTGGCAAGCGCGGCAAGTGAGACCGTCACCCCGACCACGGTGGCTGGGGGTCATTACATCGCCAAACCGGCGGTGACCTATGCCCTCATCGGGATCAACCTTGCACTGTTCCTATTGCAGTACACCGGTGGGATAAACGAGGTTGCTGGCGACTGGGGGATGTGGCCGGTCGGAATCGCGGTCGGTGGAGAGTGGTGGCGACTCCTCACCGGCGCCTTCCTACACGGCTCTCTCCTGCACATTGCGTTCAACATGTACGTCCTGTTCGCCCTAGGCCCGACACTCGAGCGCGTCCTCGGACATGGTCGATACCTGCTGCTCTATGTCCTGGCCGCACTGGGGGGCGGTGTTGCGTCCTACGCTTTCTCCGACATGCGCACGGTGTCGGTGGGTGCCAGCGGGGCAATATTCGGGCTGATGGCCGCGCTCATCGTCGCCGGACGCAGGCTGAGATACGACATCAAGCAGGTGGTCATCCTGCTTGGCATCAATGTTGTCATCGGATTTATGGCCCCCAACGTTGACTGGCGGGCGCACCTAGGCGGCCTCATCACCGGCGCGGCAGTTGCCGCAGTACTTGTGTACGCGCCTCGAGCCCACCGGAACCTATGGCAGACCCTCGGCGTCCTCGGAATCCTCGGCGCGCTCATTGTGGCAACCATGTGGCGTACTGCCCAACTCATGGAGTTCGTGGCTCCGTTCGGGGTCACCCTGAACACCTGAGGTGAACACCTCATCCACAGGTTGTCCCCCATTGGGGACAATTACACGGATGTCATTAGACCCAGCGGGTTGACAGACCGAATCCCACACCGATGAAGGCGAAACCAATACCGACGTTGATCAGGGGACTCAGGTCCTTCATGACCGGGATCTGCCCACCGGCGATGTAGTAAACGACGATGTAAGCCAGGCCGATGACGAAGCAGGCGACCATGGTCGGGGCCAGCCACGAGGGTGATCCGAGGCGGGCCACCTTCCGCTCACCCTTTGTCTGCTCCGGCGTGTAGCGAGTTTCCTTCTTGCGACCCTTGGACTCGGGCACAGTACACACTCCTGAAGCTCACGCGACCCAAGGCTTCGTCTCGGGACACAGATGGACGTCTCCAGCGTAGATTACCGGTGTGCCCCGAATCCTCGTCGTCGACAACTACGACTCCTTCGTTTTCAACCTGGTTCAGTACCTCGCGCAACTAGGGGCTGAGATCGAGGTCCGTCGAAACGACGCGATCACGACCCAAGATGCAGCCACCTTCGACGGCATCCTTTTGTCACCAGGCCCGGGGACTCCTGAGGCGGCGGGAGCCTGCATGGACATCGTCCGCGAATGCAGTGGAGTGACACCAATCTTCGGCGTCTGCCTCGGACATCAGGCCATCGCCGCGGCATTCGGTGCGACCGTCTCGCGGGCACCTGAACTCCTGCACGGCAAGACCTCACTCGTCCACCATCAAGGACTGGGGGTGCTCGCGGGCCTTCCCGACCCATTCACCGCGACCCGCTACCACTCACTCGCCGTCGAACCGAGCACGGTGCCCGCGGAACTCGAGGTGACCGGCGCCACCGAGTTCGGGGTCATCATGGCCATCCGGCATCGCAGCCTCACCGTTGAAGGGGTGCAGTTCCACCCAGAGTCGGTTCTGACCGAAGGAGGTCACCGGATGCTCGCAAACTGGCTCGAGGTATGTGGCGACGAGCACGCCGTCGCCAAGAGTGCCGGGCTAGCGCCCGTGGTGACGCGCGCTACCTAGGCCGAGGTCAGGGGCTGGCAACCGGCGTTGGTACCGGTGTCGGCTCGGGGACCGGAACCACCGGGGTCGTTGGCTGGGGTGCCGGAGCAGAGTCGTCGGGACCGGGGCCGGTGGTGGGCGTCACAGGCAGTGGAGCGGTCACGACCGTGATCGTCACGAGCGATCCCCGCGCCAGTTGCCCACCGGGAAGCGGTGCCTGAGCGATGACAGTGCCTTCAATGAAGTCAGCAGACTCCTGATACACCACTTGGATCACAAAGCCCGCCTGGACGACATCGCTGCGGGCCTGCGCCTCACTCGCACCAATGACGTCTGGGACAACGAGGTTTCCGGTCGAAATCGTGATCGATACGGCGGTGCCAGCATCGACGGCGGATCCTTCTGCTGGGTTCTGGTCGAGCACGTAGCCGGGCGGCTGTTCCGAGTCCCGCTGCTTGATCTCGCCGAGTTGCAGGTTGGCATCACTGAGGGCAAGGCGCGCTGACTCGATCGAGGTGAGTCCGACGAGCTGTGGCACTGTTGCCTGCTCTTGCCCACCACTCACCGTGACATTGACCGCTTGTCCCTGCTCGAGCATTTCACCGAAGGCCGGCTGCTGAGCGATGATCGTCCCGTCTGGGCGATCGGAGAGCTCCGGCGTCTGAGCGCCGAGTTGCAAGCCCAACTCGGCGAGCACCGTAGAGGCCGCTTGAACGGTAAGGCCATCGAGGTTCGGAACTTGCACTCGCTTACCGCCGCTACCGCCGACGAGGAACTGCGAGATCACCACGGCGCCCACGATGGCGGCAATGACGGCGAGGCCGCTCACTGCCCAAAAACCGATGCCACGCCCTCGGACACTCGAACTGCTAGCCGCTGATCTGCGAGCGCGGTCATGGCTGCTGAGGCCAGCAGCCTCAATGAGCGGCATCGCCTGGGTCTGGCCGAGTGAGATGCTTTGAACTGGCGCCGTCGTCGGGGATCCGACGATGGCTCGATTGACGGCGGCCCTGAACTCTGCGGCCGATTGATACCGATCATCCGCACGCTTCGCCAGCGAGTGCATGACAACTGCATCAACATCGAGCGACACCCCATTGTCAATCTGCGATGGAGGGGTGGGCATTTCTGACACATGCTGGTACGCGATGGCGACGGCGGAATCTCCAGTGAATGGAGGTCTGCCGGTGAGCAATTCATACAGCAGGACGCCCGTTGAGTAGAGGTCACTTCGCGCATCAACGACCTCGCCACGTGCCTGCTCAGGCGACAGGTATTGCGCGGTGCCCATCACCGCTGAGGTGCCAGTCATGCTGCTCTGGGCCTCGTTGATCGCGCGCGCAATTCCGAAGTCCATGACCTTCACATCGCCCGTGCGGGTGAGCATCACATTCGCCGGCTTGATATCGCGATGGACGATGCCGTGCCGATGTGCGTAGTCCAGGGCCGAGAGGACACCCGCAGTGATCTCCAGTGCCCGCTCCGGTAACAGGCGACGGCCACTGGCGAGGAGTTGACGCAGCGTCATGCCGTCGACGTACTCCATGACGATGTACGGGACGATGACGGCAGGCGAGGTGTCGGTCGCTGCGAGGGTGTCCTCTCCGGTGTCATAGACCGCGACGATGTTCGGGTGGTTGAGGGCCGCTGCTGATTGCGCCTCCCGCCGAAACCGGGCCTGAAAGGAGGGATCGCGAGCGAGATCAGGTCGCAGGATCTTCACGGCGATACGACGGCCGAGGCGAAGATCGCGTCCCTCGTGCACCTCAGCCATCCCGCCACGGCCGATGACGTCGCCGATCTGGTAGCGGTCGCCCAGCATGCGGGCCGACTCGTCCGTCACGATGCCTCCACCTCAGGTTGATCCTCGAACGGATCGTCGCACATCATCTCAGAACCGCTTCGATAACGTCTCGTGCAATTGGCGCGGCGAGCAAGTTTCCGCTCACCTCGGCGACCCCGGACTCCTCAATCATC
The DNA here is from genome assembly GCA_945877545.1 of Bifidobacterium breve. Lineage (GTDB taxonomy): Bacteria > Actinomycetota > Actinomycetes > S36-B12 > S36-B12 > WLND01. The sequence goes on from CAMCSO010000023.1 coordinate 3,989, forward strand.
ACCGCAACGGCAACCTTGGGTGCGTTGGCAGGGGCAAAGGCCACGAACCAGGCGATGGAGGGACGATCATTGCCGGTCTGCGCCGTCCCGGTCTTGCCCGCCACGCTCACGCCATTGATCCGGACATTTGTCCCGGTCCCCTTCTCGACGGCCCTGATCATCATCTCGGTGAGCGAGGCTGCGTTCCCGGCGGTCATCGCCTGTTCAAAGACCTCGGGCTCGGTGGTCTTGAGGACGGCCAGATCAGGTGCGCGGATCTCTTGGACGAGGAAGGGTCGCATGATGGTGCCGCCATTCGCAATGCCCGCGCCCACCATGGCCATTTGTAGTGCTGTGGCTCGAACATCGAACTGTCCGATGGCACTCAATGCCGTCTGCGGCGGATCAGGATCCTGCGGGAAGCGCGAGGTCGCTGCGCGCAGGGGGATCTCAAACCCCGTCCCGAAGCCCATGAGTTCAGCCTGTTGACGCAGGGCGTCAGCACCGAGTTCATTGCCGAGCCAGGCGAACGCGGTGTTGCACGAGACCGCGAGTGCCTCACTCAGTGTGAGTTTGCCCCCGGGCGCGCAAGGCCCCCGGTTCCAGTTGCGCAAATCAGTGCTCGTCTGAGGCAGTCGGTAGGTTGCCGGACCAGGGAGCACAGAATCAGCAGTGAACTTCCCTGAGGCCAAAGCCGCTGCGGCCGTGACGAGCTTGAAGGTCGACCCCGGTGGATTGAGCGACACGATAGGCCGGTTGAGGAGGGGCTTCTTGGGATCGGCCTTCAATGCTGCGTAATAAGCGCGGATCTCATCGGGGTCGTGGCTCGACAGCACCCCCGGGTCGAAGGACGGGGTTTGGGCTGAGACAAGAATTCTCCCCGTCGAGGGTTCGATGGCGACCACTGCGCCGACCTTGCCCTGCAGTCCGTCGAAGGCGGCCCGCTGCGCGCGATCGTCGATCGTCGTCTCGACGGCGCCGCCGAGTGGTTGGCGACCGGCGAAAAGTTGCTCAGTGCGCTCAATGAAGAACAGGTCGGACTTGCCGTTGAGGACCCTGTTCTCCTGTCGCTCAAGACCCGTCGCCCCGTAGACGATCGAGTAGAAACCGGTAACGGGGGCATAGAGGGGACCATCCGAGTAGGTCCTGAGAAAGCGAAGGGTGTCACCGGTCTCGATCGAGCGAGCCACCGCATCCGAGCCGACAAGGATTGGCCCACGCTCGCGGTCGTACTCCTCGAGGAGGACCCGCTGATTGCCGGGACGATCTCGATAGTCCCCGACGCGAACGAATTGGATGATTGTGACGTTGACGAGGAGAGCGATGAACAGCAACGTGAAAACAAGCGCAGTGCGGAGTATGGGACGAGTCATATTCGGCGCACGACCTGAGTGAGTGCCTCATCCGGAGTCGTCTCTGCAACATCAGGTCGACGTGCTCGATCGGAGATGCGAAGCAGAAGGGCAATGATGACCCAGTTCGCGATGAGTGACGAACCGCCGTAGGAAAGAAATGGCGTCGTGAGGCCGGTGAGAGGGATGAGCTTGGTGACACCACCGACGATGACGAACACCTGCAGGGCCAGGGTGATCGACAGACCCACGGCGAGCAGTTGCCCGAAACTGTCGCGAACCGAGATGGCAATGCGGAAGCCGCGTTCGACCACAAGGGCGTACAGGAGAAGGAGGGCGAAGATGCCGGTGAGTCCGAGCTCCTCACCGATGGCCGCGACAATGAAGTCTGTGTTCGCGAATGGCACGAAGTTTGGGAACCCCTGCCCGAGGCCGGCGCCGAAGATCCCCCCGTTCGCGAGTCCGTAGAGGGACTGCACGATCTGGTAGCCGGAGTCATCGGCATAGGCCCATGGGTCGATCCAAATCGTCACCCGTGCCCGCACATGGCCGAACATCAGGTACGAGAGCGCAGCACCAATCGCGAACAGAAGTCCGCCGAGCACCAACCATGACCGACGCTGGGTGGCGATGTACAGCATGAACACGAACAGGCCGAAGAAGAGTAACGAGGTGCCGAGATCGCGCTGAAAGACCAGAACGCCGAGCGATACGGCCCAGGCGATAGCGATGGGTCCGAGGTCTTTGAGCCGTGGGAACCCGAGGCCGAGGAACTTTGATCGGACGAGGCTGAGCGAATCACGCTTCTCCATCAGATACCCGGCGAAGAATACCGTGAGGAGGATCTTGGAGATTTCCGCCGGTTGGAGGGAGAAGCCACCGACCCTGATCCACAGGGTGGCACCGTTCACCGTGGTGCCGATGACCGGGGCAAGGGGGAGGACAAGAAGGACGAGGCCGAGGAGACCGAATGTGTAGGTGAAGCGCTGCAGGCGTCGATGGTCGGGAACGAGGATGAGTACCGCAATGAACAAAACGACCGCAACGGAGAACCAGGTGAGTTGGGCATAGACGTCGGGTGTCGGGAGCGGGGCCTCATTGCGCTCGGCCCGCAGGGCCGCCGCGACGTCGATCCGATAGATCATCACGAGGCCGAGAATGGTGAGGAGGGTGGCAACGGGGAGCAGGATCGGATCGGCGTAGGTGGCGCGATGGCGCAGGGTGACGTGCATCGCCAGGGAAAGGATCGCCACGACGCCGATGGTGATCCACAGTCGCTGGTTCATCCCCTCGGTGGTCGCCCACGCGACTTGCACCGTCCCGAATGCGCCGATGAGCCAAGCTCCAACGAGGAGCCCCAACTCGATGTTCCGCCTGCTCGGCTGGCGAAGGCCTCCCACCACCGCGTTGGCAGGAGAGGTCACGGAGCCACGCCGGGGCATCCGGAGGGTGCGAAGGGTGCCGCGCATGCCGCTGCCCGGTCCTTGAGTTCTGAGACGATGCGTTGGGCGTCGGTCTCATCCGATGCGGGGATGCCCTTGCTCACCAACTCCTGATCGAAGAAGGGCAGGGAGCCAACAGTCAGACCGGAGTCGACACTCACCGTCGACAGGTTGAAGCCGAGCATCGATCCTTGAATACCGTTATAGATTGCGATGGTTCCGGTGCCCGGGCTCCCATTGATGGCGACGTACCAACGTGAGTGCAGCCAGTTGTTGGCGACAAGGAACGCCATGACGGTGCTGGCGATGAGTAGGCCGAGCACGAGGATGAGCCGCCACCTGCGGCGACGGGGCCGGGCGCCCACCGCACCCTGTTGACCTGTTGGGAGAGCCATCGCCAACCGGCCAAGCGCGTGACCACCGCTATCGGCTCGGTCCGGATCACGCTGGGCGTCATCAGGGAAGGCAACGTTTGGGAGACGCACACGAACCCGCGGCTCACCGGCTGCGCCGACGACCACGGGAATCACGTTGTCCTCGCCTGATCCGTCGCCGTCGACAACATCGGCGATGACAACGGTGACGTTGTCTGGCGCGCCCCGCTCGAGGGCGAATTCGACGAGTCTGGTGACAGATCCAGTTGGGTCGCCGTCGCGCATACGCTCGGCAATCTCATCAATTGACATCACTCCCGAGAGACCGTCCGAGCACAGGAGATACCGGTCCCCGACCCGCGCCTCCCGCACTGACAAATCCGGTTCAACTGGGTTCAGTCCATCGAGCGCTCGCATGATGAGAGAGCGCCGCGGATGGATCGCGGCCTCCTCCTCAGTTATCCGACCCGCATCAATGAGGGTCTGCACGAAGGTGTGATCGTGGGTGAGTTGGGTAAGCACGCCGCCGCGCATGAGGTACGCCCGCGAATCGCCCACATGGACGAGGGCGATGCGCTCGCCCATCCAATACAGGCTTGTGACGGTCGTGCCCATGCCGGCGAGTTCGGCATCGGCCTCGATCACTGCCCTGATCGAGGCCCCGGTGTTGTCAATGGCGTCGGCGAGGGCGGCGAGGACCTCACTCGCCTGTGGGGGCGCCAATTCAAGGTGAGCGAGGGTGGCGACAGCGGTCGCGGAGGCGAGTTCGCCAGCGGCGTGACCACCCATGCCGTCAGCGACGATGAGCAGTCGGGGGCTTGCGTACCCCGAGTCCTCATTGTCACGGCGAACGAGTCCGACATCCGACCGCGCGGCATACCGAAGGCGAAGGGTCATGCGCTGCTACTTCTGCAACTGGAGGGTTGTGCGCCCGACTCGGAGTGGTGCCCCGACGGTGAGCAGGGTGGGTGAGGTGATGCGCGTGCGGTCGATCCAGGTGCCATTTGTCGACCCGAGGTCCTCGACGAGCCAGGACCCCTCGGACGAATAGATACGCGCGTGACGGCTCGATGCGTAGTCGTCTTCGATCACGAGGGTCGAGTCCGGTGCGCGGCCAATCGTGACCTGCGCTGACGAGAGCGGGATGACGGTTCCGGTGAGTGGGCCCTCAACGACGATCAGTTGGCTGCCGACAACCTTGGTCCTTTTGCCAACTCTGGTCGGCCGGGGTTGCTTTGGTGGCTTGCGCGATGGCTGACCGGCGGGCCGAGCGTCGGCCGGTTGGCGTAGGTCGCGGCGCAGGATGAGGACAGTGGCGATGACGAACCCCCAGAGCATTGCGAGAAATGCGAGCCGGGCCAGTGTCAGCCCCAGTTCAGACAACGTCAGCTGTTCTTGAACGTCAGCGAGGTTGAGCCGATGAGGATTTCAGTGCCATCGTCGATGGTGATCTCGGTGACCCGCTTGCCATCGACGAAGGTGCCGTTCGTTGAACCAGTGTCTCGGAGCAGCACCGGAGTTCCGATGACGATCTCGCAGTGATTCCGGGAGGCGCCAGGATCCACGACCCTGATATCGGCGTCGGTGCCGCGGCCGAGGCGGGTGATGCCACGAACAAGCGGATACGCGACGTCGCCCACAACCAGTCGTGGTTGCCCGCGGACGACGTCGTCGGCCTTTGATTCCTGACCGGAGCGGATCTCAGCGCGCGCCTCGCTGCGCACCCGGAAAATCCCGGTATCAAGCTCCTCATCCTCACCGAATGAGACATCGATGGTGCCGAGGATCGTGTAGCGCTGCTGCGCCCCGTAGTCGCGGATGAGGGCTGCGAGCTCGGCCTGAAGTGCGGTCTGGAACGGCGCAAGTCGGTTGAAGTCATGCTCTGACAACTCGATGAAGAACACGTTTGGGATGACTGTGCGCTCACGGTCGATCACCGCCGCCCGGTCGTCAACCTCGCGCTGAAGTGCCGCCGCGATTTCGACGGGCTGAACCTCTGCTTTGAAGGCCCGGGCGAAGGCGCCGTTGACGAGGCGATCAAGTGAGTCTTCGAATCGCTCGAGTAGACCCATCACTGCCTCCAAACCCCTGAGTCGTGTGCCGCTGCGCAAGCAATTGCCGCGCACATCGAAGCCTAACCCGCTGAGGCGTCGACACGGGGTAGCCTCACGGGGAGGGGAGGGAATTAGGAGTCGAGAGGCCGCAAGGCTCCCCAAAAGGTGTCCCCTTGGCGCATCTCGTAGAATGCGCGGAGAAAGTTGTTTAGTCAGGCGCGAGTGGCGGAATAGGCAGACGCGCAGCGTTCAGGTCGCTGTATCCGAAAGGGTGTGGGGGTTCAACTCCCCCCTCGCGCACCACACCCGGGGTAACCCCGGGGCACATCCCCGGCACGGAGAATCATCCGAGCCGGGGATTCGTGTTTCCTCCCCCGAGCCATTGAGGACCTTGGACGCGGAAGCACCACGGTTCCACACCGGGGTTGCTGTGGAGCAATGTATACACAGGTATTGCGAATTCTTATACCTATACATACTTCAATAGACTTTTGAGCAGTCCGGTGGATGAGGTCACCAATCCCTACGTGCCCGGAGCGGGCCGCACACCTGCGGCGTCTGTGAATACTGCCGCTATGCGGCGGTCCAGATGGGGGCGTGGTCGAGGTCTTCGATCACGAGGTACCAATGAGACGCCAAGTGCACCGCCTGCACGACTGTCGGGTGGAAGATCGCGTGGCAGGCAGCCCCAGGATTGCGGACGGACGGGTAGGTGACGCCGAGACTTCCGGCAGTCCGCAACTGGCGGGCGGCGTGTTGGCTGGAGCGGTAGTCGCCCGGGTCGAGGAGCGCGGCGGCATCGATGTGGTCGATGTCGATGGCATGCAGGGGCGCGGTGTAGGTCGCGGCCCAGGCGGTATGGCGGGTCGGGCTCAGCGGCAGCATGGTCGCTAAGTAGACGGGGTCGAGGTCGGCGTATTCGAGGGCTTTGTGGTGACCGACCTCGACCTGTGCTGCAGGGAGGGTCTGCGCGGAATACCAGGTGCCGCAGTCTGTGCTCGAGAAACGGCCGTGGGCGCCGCCGTGAGCGAAGGCTCCGTTGACGATATGGGAGTGCAGTAACTCGTTGTCCGGGAGCATGAATCCTGATTGACGGGCGCAGGGACGGCTGCTCGTGTGGCGGGGGTTGGTCAGGGCGTCGAGTTCATAGGCGGCGCCCAGCCGGTCAGGGTCAGGGCCGGTGAGGGCTTCGAGGACCGGTGGCTGGTCGAAGCGGGACGGCAGGATGCGGATGGCATTGGTGATGGTCGTGTTGGTAAGGATGAATGGCGTTGTTGGTGGCATCGGCTAGCGGCCGCCGCGGTAGCCGTCGAGCAGGGTGCGAATGTCAGCGAGAGCGATGATGCCGCCGCGAGCAGCGTGGGCGTACGGCGTGACCCCGGCGAACAGCGGGTTTCGGTTGGCGACGAGCATCCAGTCGTCGGCGACAGGGTCGGGGTAGATCGTATGAAGGGCGCGGTAGATACCGGTGAGATAGGACGCGCGGGCCAGTTCATCGACGCTGAGTCGGACGACGTCTGGGTTCTTCGCGCGGCGGGTGTAGGTGCTGGGGTTGATGCCGCCGAGCAGGGTGCAGCGCTGATCGAGGGTGAGTCGCCAAGCGTCGGCGATCTGGTCGACGAGGCGGACCGCTTCAACAGACAGACGAGCGACAGTCTTGGGGTCAATGAGGTCAGGGGGCAAGCTTCGGGTCGGTGTGGACTCATCAATAGCCCTCACAGAACTGCGCATATGCTTAAATTAACACATGCAAATGCATGTCCATGAATGGCTTGCAGTTCAACGTTCACAAACAACCCCTCCGGCCCATCTACCGGGACGCGACGCGCGTGACAACCGCTGTCATGGTGAATTCGGTTCCACGGCCCGGGTACGGACAGGATGGCAATGAGCACGGCTAGCCGAACACTGACCACCGGGGGCCTGCTGAGATTTCTCCAGAGCGAGATCCACGTCCGCGTCCGAGCGAGAGCGGGCGATGGCACATCCTCCTGTCCGGCTCGCGGTGCATGCAGAGTCCCGTCGGAGTCGATCCGCAATCCCGCGAGTCGCTGCACTGGGTCAAGTGATGGGGACGTCAATACCGGGCGTGCGTCGAACATGACGGTGTCGGTCGCTTGGGTGACGGTGACGGTCGCCCCGAAAAAGACCGGCCGCAGGCGGGTGTGAGGACTACAACCCTTGGCTGACGTCAGCGAGGTCGATGGTTTCGCTGAAGACCGGGCGGCTCTGTTCACCGGTCACCGGCCAGTCAGGTGCGCGATAGATCGACATCCGTGCGTTGCGCACACAATCGCCCAGCGGGGAACAACTTAGGGTGCCGGACAGCCCCGGGTACTTGGTGAGCGTCAGCATCGCTTGGCGGAGGTCCTCGCGATCGATGTGGATGGCTCCACCGGGTTGGGGCCTCGCCGCGGCACGGATGGCGAAGAAGATCATGTTGACAGCGTCGAAGGTCGCTGCCGATGAAGTGACCGGCACCCGCTCATCGACCAACCGCTGATAGGCAGGTAGGAACTCGAGGCGGTAGAACGCCCCAGCGTCAAGTCCGCTCGCGTCCGGTCCCGAGGAGTACACCCCCTCAGCTCGAGGACCAAGGGCGCGAAGGAATCCTGCGGTCTGGCAGCTCTCCGTTACCAGCAGAGCCGCATCATCGAGCTTTGGCTCTGAGCGGATCGCCTGCACGGCCGCGATGCACTCCGGCTCGTACAGCGGAAGGAAGATCACCTCGGGTTGCACGGCTGCAAGCTCGGCAACGACCGCTGCTACGCCGGTCGGATTGGTCGGTTGCAGCACGCGGGCGACAACGTTGCTCCCCAGACCGGAAACACGAAGGATGAAGTCGTCGGCGAGGGGCTTTGAGTAGGGGTTGTCAGCGGACCACGTCGCAACCGATCGCGCACCCAGTGACTTCGCCACGAAGTCACCCGCGACCGCCGCCTGCAACAGGTCGTTCGCTGCTGTCCGGAAGTAGAAGCGCTGGCGTGTATCCGGGTCAGTGAGCAGCGGCGAAGTATTGGTGGACGACACCATCAAAATTCCTGCCTCACTGAGAATGGGGGCAGCGGCTTGGAAGGCCGAACCCGAGCAAGTGGTGCCGACCACGGCCAGTACCAATTGATTGCCCGCGAAACGCGAGGCCCCCTCTTTCCCGCTGTCAGCGGAGCACGTCTCCTGCTCGCTGATCAACTCCACGGGTCGGTTCAGGAGCTGTCCATTCAGGCCGTCGAACTCCCCGTCGAGGTAATCAATAGTCATCGCCACGATGGCGGCGGTGTCGCGGCCGATGGGATCGTCGGTGTTGAGCAGGCTGCCGATGTGGATCGGCTCGGCAGGCTCGATCACGACGCAACTGGGAGGCAGGCACTCTGGTTCCGTCTCCGTGGACGGGCTGGAGCAACCAGCGAGGGTTCCGGCGAGGACCGCCGCGGTCGCTAGCGCGATCGGGAGGCAAAGAGACCTCATGAGGCGACCCAGGGCAGATGTTCACCACGGGAAATCTCCTCGACAAGTTGCACGATCGGCTGCGGACTCACGGTCAATCCGCCCTGAAACGGGCCGCTGATGATGATGATGGCTCCGAGGTCAAGTGCAACGACCAGTACGATGCCTGAGGCGACGAAAGAATACATCCTCGAATACCGCGAAGCGACGAGTAAACCGTTCACGACGAGGGCGATTCCCGCGATCAGCGCAATACCGAAGAGTGGAAGGGGAAGCGTCGTATCGGCGATCACAGCGCGCACGCGGCGCGCTGACACGATGTCATTGACGGCGTCTTGGACTGTCGCGGCCACCACGGGCGAGATGTACTCGCGGCCACCACGGGCGAACACCTCACCCTGAAGCTCACGCAAACTGTCCGAAGCGGGTGAGAGCGATGAATCGGCGAACCGCAACGCCTCCCAGTCGCTGCTCACGACATCCTTTCGGTAGGTCGTGAGTAGCGACTGGATCCGTTCGGCATCTGCCGGCGAAAGACCGGCCGTGGCTGATGCGAGTTGGTCGGCGGCCGCGACTTCGGAACCGATCGCCGACTGGGCCGCTCGATAGGAGGTGTACTCGGCACTGATCAAGAACGCGGTGAGGATTGCGAAAAGGCTGCCGAAGGCAGTCATGTAGGCCGCCGACACGATCGAAACCTGTTCGCGGGACTCCTTCGGGATGAAGCGATGGAACAGGAACGCAAGCACGAACGCAAACGTGATCCACAGGCCGAGCGACATTAGGAGAACCTGCCAATCTGGCAGGCGGGTCAACTCGGCGACCACGCGGAGACCCCTTCCAGCTGGGCTCGGAACTTATCAACCGAGGTAAGTCTTTCGTCGGGGAGGAGTTCCAATGCGCTTCGCGCAGCAATACTCGACATGACTTCGTCCGAAGTCAGGTACTCGGCGAACTCCCGCACCGGGCGATTCTCGACAGCACCCGCATCGACGTAGAAATATAGACTGCGGCTGAGAGGATAAACCTCCTGCGCAACCGAACTATCGTTCGGAGTGACGCACGAGTCACCCTCGCCCAGTCCGACCAGTCGCAACTCACCGGGCCACGAACGGAAACTGGAGTAGTCCACGATGCCCAGCGCGGCCGGACGGTCATCGATTGCATTGAGGACTGCGTTGTTGCTCGTGGTCACAGTTCTATCTGCTGTGAGCGCCGACACTTCACCGCGCTCAGTTGCGATGGGCTCGATGACACGTTTTATGTAGGTTTCGATGGTTGCGGAAGCGGGGTTCGGGATGACGAACTCCCAGGCAGTGTTCGGTAAGTCCGTGGTTGAGCCAAGCTCGGTTGCGAGTCCGCGTGCGTCCTGCCAGTTCCGATCCGCCGTCGATTCCGCAAACGTCGCGTCCAATTCCGCACTAGTCAACGCGTAGAGTTCGGCGTTCGTCATGCAGGCTGGTGCCTTTGATGCGCGATCCGTGGCGATCACAACAGCATCCCGTCCGACGAGGAGTTCTGCGGGACGTATGCCTTCAACCTCACATGCGGCTCGTTCCTCGTCTGACAGCGGCCTACTCGTTCCGATGACCTGAGTCAGCCCTTCGCAGAACAGAAGTATCGAGCCACTGGACCCGATGAATTCGAGTTTGACGTCCACCATTGCGCGATCGGCGGCGTACCCCGCGACGGACCTAGCGATCAGGTCTTGCATGGTCCGCGAACCGGCGATGGAAAGGGTGCCGGAAACAGGTGGCGTCGAACACGCTGCCACGGCACATGCGAGTGTCGCGCACGTGGCGCCCGTTACTAGACCGCGCCCGAACGACCAAGACACCTTGCTTCCTCCCGTGAGGAGGCTACTAGTCATGGGCGCTCCAGTCTTAGTCGCGTCCTGGTCGTTCCCGATTTCACGCTGCATTGGCCACCCGAAATGGCAAGGACTTCGAGCCCAGCGGAATCGCCCTCGTCCAGCCCGCTGATGTCGCGGAGGTCCCCGGGAAGGCCCCGGGACATGGAGCAGGTAGGCCCGAACAGTCGGGCGAAGCCGAAGTATGCCCGAGTACGAGCGAGATTCTAGAGGGCTGACCCCTAACAATTGGGATATCTGGCAGGGCGCTGGCGAACGAGGCGGGGTAGAACTGGTCGGTCTTGTCCTCGGCGAGTGTGAGGAGCACCCCCCTTACGATTTAGGTGAGATACGCACCACGTAAAAATGACAAGCGTCTACGACCACACTCCTTGGCGTTCAATGGAGACGAGTGAGGGCAATCCGAGGACCCAATCCCGTGGGAATAATCCCGCATTGTTCGGATGTGGCACTATTCCCGCATACTTGCCAAGTGGGGTTTTACACGCACTGTCGTTGGTGAAGCTGACAAGAGGAGGAACCATGGTGCAGATCAGGGCGCGCAAGCCCCGGGACCTGTCAGCGGCACTCGGTGCGGCGCGACGAGGCCGCGGCTGGTCGCAGGCTGAGCTCGCGGATCGGATCGGCGTCGGTCGAGACTACGTCGGCGACCTTGAGTCCGGCCAGTTCGGCCTTCAGGTGACACGCTTGATGCGGCTGCTGGGCGAGCTGCGTGTCGACGTCGTGCTGACCTTGCCTGAGGTCGTCGACGAGTCGCATTCGGCCGATGCCTGACTCACTGGTCGTGCGCCTCCACGACCTCGTGGTTGGTCGCCTGACGCGGGGCAGCGACCTGTCGCGAGTCCGTTTGGACGTCGATGCGGGCTTCGACGCCGGGCAGATCACGCTGACCGAAAGCTTCACTGCCGTCCCCGGCGGCGAGCCGCCCAGCGATGCGGTGTCCAACTTCCTCGGCGGATACGTGCCCGAAGGTCATCACCGCCTCGTCATGGCCAGCCGGCGGGGCATCGACGCTGGGGACCTATTCGCGCTGCTACGCGAGTTCGGCGGCTCGCTGGCAGGGGCCTTGACGGTTCGGCCACCCGACAACCCGGACGAGGCCCCAACGCTTGGGTGGCTGGAGCACCTGTCCGACGCGGCGCTGGGCGACCGGCTGCGACAAGCCCTGCGGGACACCGACCAGGCCGTGCCCGATGACAGCCGCTCAACTCTGCCGGGGTTCCAGCCGAAGGTACTCGCGCGCAGGGTCGCCGGCGGGTGGGCGCAGCCGCATGGCTCGGCGCACTCCACGTACATCCTCAAGCCGCAGGTCGCGCAGCGTGCTAGTCGGCTGGTCGACGAGCACTACGGGCACCTCATGGCCCAGGCAGCCGGACTGTCCGGATTCTCCTCGGAACTCCTCGAGGCCGACGACGTGACCTTCCTGGCAATCCAGCGATTCGATCGGCAGGTCCTCCCGGACGGCGCGGTGGGGCTCATCCACCAAGAGGACGCAGCGCAGGCGCTCGGCCTGGACTGGCGAACCGCGGATGCGAAGTTCCAGGACCCGCACTGGCCGGGCAATCCGTCTCGGGCGTCCGCCCAGCGCGTGGCGCAGCTGCTCGCCTCCGGTCCGGGCGGCAGCACGCTGGTGCATGAGTGGGTTCGAAGGCTGGTGCTCAGCATCCTCCTCGGCGACAACGATGCGCACGCCAAGAACATCGCTCTCCTGCACAGTGCGCAGGGCACTGCCCTGGCACCTGCGTACGACATCGTGCCGGGGCTCGTCGCACGCGACATGATCGACGAGGGCTTCCGGATGGCGTTCGCCGTCAACGGCACCTTCGACCACCGGCAGATGAGCGTCGATGCGCTGGTCGCCGAGGCCAAGTCGTGGCGCGTGACAAGCCCGGGTCTGGCCTCCTCCGCCGTGGAGGATGCAATCGCCTCGTGCGCTGGCGCGATTCGAAACGTGACCCCGCCAGCGGGCATCTCAGCGGGCCTCGTCGACAAGCTCACGTGGGCAGTTGATCGTCTGACCACCGGCGAGATGATCGGAACCTCTCCCTAGCAGGACGGAAAGTCCAGGAAGGCCGCCCGACGCCAGGGCCCGCCCCGCTCGGGGCACGCAGGACCGTCTCGGACCTGAGCCATACGCCCGGTTGCTCCCCACACCAGGCCGTCCCCACGTCGACCAGACGCCGAAAGCTGCGACCACAATGAACATGTGCGTTCGGATGTCGGCGGCATAGACCGAGGCGTTGTCCGCGCGTAGAACGGCCAGTCGCACGAGCTCGAGCAGCAGGTTCATTCGTTCACGGTTGCGGAAAGTCCAGCGTCTCCGCTCCAGCACCTGACGAACGCGTTTGATGGGTGCTTCCACGGCCCCGTTGGCGTAGACCGTCGGGAGGGATGCCCGGCGTGCGGTCTGGAGGCGCATGCGCTTGTCCCAGTGCTTGACCCACTTGTCGGCTGATACCCACCCGGGCTCAGCCCGCACCGCCGTCACGAACGCGTCCCGCTTGGCCAGAGAGTGCAGGGACTGGTGGAGCAGGTCCCGGTCGCACACGACCGATAGGGGCCTGCCAGGGAGCAGGGCAAGGAATGAGGCCCAGTCGGTGTTCTGGTCCGTCGGGGATGCCAAGAACTTCCACGCCCTGCCTTTGCCACCGGTGGCCGGGTAGCGGTGTGCGGCCAGGACGGTGAACAGTTGCTGGCTGATGCCGAGCCGCGACGACGGTCGTGAAGTCGGCGACCCACTCTGCGACTGTCTGCCCGTTGGCGACTTCGCGTGGGGTGTTCGTCTTGCCGGCGTTGGCGACCAGGCGCACCCGCTTGGCCGTGTCCGTGTACTCGAACTCGGCCGGTGCGGACGGGCCCTCGGGTGGTGCGATGTGGTTCTCGCACTCCTAGAAGGTCAGGTAGAAGGTGCGTGTCCTGCCGAGCGCGTCGATGTCACGCACGATTCGAGTGGCTTCGTGCCCACGCGGGCACGGGGGAAGTGCAGCCATGCGAGCCCCCGCTCATTGACCGCAATCATCTCACCTAAATCGTAAGGGGGGAGGAGCATGACCTGTAGCTCGGCGATCCCGCGGCCGATTCAGGGGAGTCTTCGGTGTGTCAGCGAGAAGCTTGCAATTCAACGTTTGACAGACAAGTGCACCGGCACATCTACCGGGCAGTGATGCGGGTGATATCCGCTGTCATGGTGAACTCGGCTCCGCTGGCGGAGGGCAGGAGTTGCCAGGTGCCGCCGTAGGTTTCGCAGGTCTCGGTGAAGAGTTGCGACCCGAGACCGACTCGGTGCGGGATGGCGCCACCCCTCCCATTGTCTTGGCAATGAAGCGTGAATCGGCGAACATCCTTCGAGATGTGGATCTCCATCGATGTTGCAGCTCCATGTCGTGCAGCATTGACGAGGCATTCGTCCACAACTCGGTAGAGGTCGTACGCCAGGGAGGGGCTCAACGCCTCGACTTGATCCCAATCCACTCGGTCGATCAGGATCATGCCGAGCCATGCGGGCACGACGGACGGAACTGTCTGCCTGTGCTCAGCGGAGAGGGCGATCAACTCGCCCTCCATCAGCGGGATGGTGACATCGCAGGTGTCATCAAGTTCAGTGAGTGCCTCCTGCCTCCTGCCCAGTCGCAGGAGGAGCGCTATCGCGGCGAGGCGTCCTTGGACTGACCGGTGCAGGCTCTCGGCGACGAAGCGTTCGGTCGCCTCGGCGTGGGCGAGAAGTGCCGAGCGCATTCGTCGGGCGTCATCAAGTTGCGACCTGCTCTGGTCGGCGTCTGAGCGAGCCCGGGCCGCGTATCCGCGTGCAAGTTGGTGGAGGAGACCAATGAGGACGAATCGGATCACCCCGCGTGCAACGATGGACAGTGCAGCCGCCGCCGTGAAGCCCAACGGGTCAAAGTTCCGGGCTACGGCAAGACCACAAAGACCGGATACGAGGCCGATCAGGACCCATGCCGTGATGGTCCACAACGGCCCACTTGTGCCCTGTCGAGACCAGGGAACGACGGCGATGATGTACGCGGCGGCGATGGTGACAAGTGCACCGATCCCAGCTCCAACAAAGCCGGCCCAGGTAAAAGTCGCGTTCAGGAGAGTTGGGCTCGGCCCGTACCACTGCCCGGGTATGGACAGGACGGCGATGAGCACCGCCAGTCGAACACTGACCACTGGGGGCGTGGCGAGATTTCGCCAGAGGGAGATCGACGTCCTCGTCCGAGCCGGGGCAGGCGATGGAAAATCCACCTGCCCGCGTCGCGGTGCGTGCAAGATTCCTTCGGAGTCGACCCGCAATCCCGCGAGCTGTTGCACTGGATCAAGTGCTGGGGCCGTCAAGACGGGGCGCGCGTCGAACATGATGGAGTCGGTGCCCTGGGTGACGGTGACGGTCGCCCTGACAAAGACCGGCCGTATACGACGAATCCACCGGTAGACCTGCAGTCGCACGTCATCGTCGAGCAGCAGGCCAGCGGCGTCGAGACCGCGGATCGCCCCGCTGGCAATGGGTGTGAGGCCTCGGTCCCTCCGTTGGATGGACGCGATGATCCCGGCGCGCGCTGAGACTGGATGGAGGATGTGGGCCAGTGGCCGCATGATGTCAACGACGAGGCGATCGATGGCATCGGCCAACCCCGCATTATCGAGCACGCCGGATCGCCGCCGTAGGTCGCGAATTGGGTGCGAAACGTGCTGCTCGACTACTGCACCGTAAATGCCGAACCACTCACTCCTAGCCGCGGCCAGCAACTCGTTCACCCGCGAGGTCAGTCGATAGCTCTCCTCCAGTTCGATGCGAGTGCGTCTCGCTGACCCCCAGTCGCGGATGACCTCCTCACTGAACCGCCAAACGATCAAGCTTCCAACAATCAGGATCCAGGTGAGAGTGAAGAAGGAGACACCCGAGACCGATTCACCCTGCGGAGAAGTGAGTGTGAGCCATAGCGTCGCACTCACGAGCAGCATCGCTGCGAAGAGTTGAACACTGGGGCCGAACGACCGTGAACCGACCGCCCATCCTGTGACGACAAGGACCGCGAAGGCGACTGCTGATGCGAGAAGCGCAGCGATGGCGAAGCGCACCACCTCGACACCCAAAGGCCGGCCGGATGGCACGGCGCCCGTCAGGAACCCGGCGATGCACGCCATTGCGATCATCGAAGCACACGGGACGAACAGTGCTCGCTGACGCCGAAGCCACGCACCGCTCCTCAACCGGGTGAGCCGGCCCCTCACGCGCGGCCATCGGTGTATGCACCGAGGTAGGCGAGTACGGCGGCGACCCGTGGACTGATGCCGTCATTAGGGGTCAGGCCAAGTTGGGTGAGGATCAGTGACATTGACGACTCGACGGTTCGCACCCCGACGTGGAGCTCCTCGGCGACGCGTTGGTTTGACAATCCGGTCGCGACCATGGCCAGCACTTCGATCTGCCGACTCGTAAGGGACCCCATGGGACCGTCGCGGGTGATTTCAGCCCCGGCGATGATCTCGCTGTCGATCGTGATCTCACCGGTGGCAGCACTGTGAAGTGCAGCTCCCAATTGGTCGATATTCGAGATGTTCCGCTTGAGGAGGTATGACCAGCCGCCCTGTACGTCGGTTGGGATTCTGGTGAGCAATTCAGGCTGGGAAAGGTTCGAGAGGAGGACGACTCCGCGTGCCGCGAAATGGCGCCTGACTTCGATCCCCAGTTCAACGCCGGTCATCCCGCGACCGAGGTCGATATCGCTCAGCAAAATGTCGATCGGGATGCTGGCCAGGTGTTCGAGTGCGATCTCGCCGGTTGCGAAACTGCCGGTAACGGTGGCACCGGGCACCTGACCGAGCAGCGCCCTGACGAGCAGATCACGAAAGAGGGGCTCGTCTTCGACGACGACAACGCTTATTGCACCGGGTAATCGTTGGGGTGACACGGCATTCATCCCTGCCCTCCCTACATCGAGCTGCGCTCTGAGGCTAAGGCTTTGGTGTTGGACCATTTTGGGCGCATGCCGTTCGAGGCTCTTAGAGGCGGGTGGTGATTCGGCCCGTGCTAGCACGGTTTCGCGGGGAGCGTTCGGTAGCTAGCGTGGAAATCAATGAATGACGTTGGGTCTATACGGCACGGGAGCAGGTGGTAATCGTGGTCGCGCGGCAGCGCTGGGGCATGCACGTAAGCCTCATTTAGCGCTGGGCGAGAACTTTTTCCGTGCTGGGTTGAGTTCACTAGCGGTTGGAAATCGTGATGTCGAGGATGAAGTCGGTTCGTTCCCAAACGTTCTCTCCGACGCTGTCAGCGTTGTTGGCGGTCGTGGTCGTGGTGGCGCAAGTCGGCGTGGCGGCACCTTCGGGGGCGGCGGCGCGGCAGAAGGATCAACTTTCGACCTGCTTGAATCTTGCGACGGGGACAACTCGGGTGCTGGTGCGTGGGGCGTGCGATCCGGTGACCGAGATGCTGCACGTGTGGGCTGCGACTGCGGAGCAGGAGTCGGTGAGGCAGGCGTTTTCGGCGAAGACGTTGGCGCAGGCGGTTGTCTTGAACACTGGTGGGGATAGTCGGAGGTTCACGCGCAAGGACTGGGCGAATATCGCAAGGTTGCAGGCCTTGAATGATTCCGAGGCCAACTTGGGCGCAGTCGGCCAGGGCGTGGAAGGTGGCGCGGCGTCTGGCGGCAAGGTCGCTGGTGGTTCGGTGCGGGCGGTGGTGACGACGTGCGTGAACGATGCGTCGGGCCTTGCAAGGGTGGTCGCATCGGGCGGGTGTGATGGCCAGACTGAGAGTCGCCGACTGTGGATGTCGTTGGAGCCGCTGCAAAAACCGGTGGTGGCTGAAGGCGCGCCGGGTGTCCCGCAGGTCGTGAATATTCGGGTGGTGGATGCTCAAACGCGTGCGGTGACGTTTACGGCGCCGGATGATGCGGGTTCCTCACCGATCACGTCGATGACGGTGATTGCGGTGCCGGGTGGTCAGTCGGTGACGATCCGGGGCGGGGTGGGTGGAACGGCGCTGTTCACCGGGTTGTCGCCTGGAACTAGGTACACGTTCCTCGTTGTTGCGGTGAATGCGTCGGGCGCGGGGCCGAGAATCCCGTCGCGGGCGCCGACTGTCGATCCTGCGCCGGTATCGCCGACGGCCCCCGATCCCACTCCCACTCCGGTGCCGTCGCCTTCTGCGAGTTCGGGTGGGAGTTCGGGTGGGGGTTCGGGTGGGGGCGGTGCCACGCCGATCGTCGCTCCGGGTTCTCCCGCAACTCCAGTGGCGGTGGCCGGCGATGCGTCCGCGACGGTGACGGTCGCTGCCGGCACTGGTTCGGGTGGTGCGCCAGCGTCCTATCTCGTGACGGCGGTTGGCACGGCCCGGACGTGCACGGTGACCGGGTCTTCGGGGTCGTGTGTGGTGACGGGCCTGTCGAATGGGACCGCCTACACGTTCACGGCGACTGCTTCGAACAGCGGCGGGACCTCGGCTGCGTCGGTCGCGTCAGCGTCCGTGACGCCGATGGCGGTGCAGGCGATCACGTTCGCAAACCCTGGGACGATAAACTTCGGGACGACCCCGACGCTCACGGCGACCTCTGATTTGGCGCTGACGGTCACGTTCACGTCATCGACGACCGGGGTGTGCACGATCAGCCGCGGCGGGGTCCTGGCGTTCGTGTCTACCGGCACCTGCAGCATCACCGCGAACCAGGCGGGCAATTCGACCACCCTGGCCGCGCCGCAGGTCACCGTGTCGTTCTCTGTGGCGTCCGTTGCCCCCGGCGCACCGACGATCGGCGCCGCAGCGA
>CAMCSO010000024.1 GCA_945877545.1 Bifidobacterium breve
GCGATCAAGCGCTTCGGCGTAGCGCGGCAGTTCGGAGTTCATCACCTGCTCGATGAGGGTGGCCCGGCCCCGTCGTTCAATGTAGTCACGGATAGCGATGATGACGATGTCGTGCTGGGAGCGGTCCTCGAGCTCGGCGGTACGTGCGAGGGCGAGGGAATCCTCAGGTGGGAGGCGAAGAGTCATGGCCATGACACCACCGTAACACGGTGATACCACAAGTGATACCAGATGGGCGAATGCGAGGTGTTCCGGGTCAGCAGGGCACGCCGCTGGCAGCGAGGGTCAGGTTTCCCAGGTTCCGCTGTGAATGTCTTCTGCGTCGATGATCCGGTAGGAATATCCCTGCTCGGCGAGGAACCGCTGCCGATGCTGCGCGAAATCCGCGTCGACCGTGTCGCGGGTGACGATCGAGTAGAAGTGCGCGGTCCGGCCATCAGTCTTCGGCCGCAGGATCCGCCCAAGGCGCTGCGCCTCCTCCTGACGCGAGCCGAAGGTTCCGCTCACCTGAATGGCAACCGAGGCCTCCGGTAGGTCGACGCTGAAATTCGCGACCTTGCTCACGACGAGCACACGCAGGCGCCCCTCGCGGAAGTCGCCGAAGAGTCGCTCACGCTCCTTCACCGACGATGCCCCGGTGATGACGGGGGCGTCGAGCTGCTCGCCGAGCTCTGCTAGCTGATCGAGGTACTGCCCGATAACGAGCACCTGATCGGCAGCATGCTTCTCGGCAATCTGTTGAACAATCCCGATCTTCTGCGGTGCGGATGCCGCGAGCCGGTAGCGGTCCTCCGGCTCGGCCATCGCGTAGGTCATCCGGTCCGAATCGGGGAGCGTGACGCGGACTTCGACGCAGTCGGCAGGGGCGATGTAGCCCTGGTTCTCGATGTCCTTCCACGGGGCGTCATAGCGCTTGGGTCCAATGAGGCTGAAGACGTCGCTCTCCTGGCCGTCCTCGCGGACCAGCGTGGCAGTAAGTCCCAGTCGTCGACGGCTCTGAATATCTGCAGTGAACCGGAAGATGGGAGCAGGGAGCAGGTGTACCTCGTCGTAGATGATGAGGCCCCAGTCGCGGGAGTCGAAGACCTCAAGGTGGGGGTAGATGCCCTGCCGCTTCGTCGTCATTACCTGATATGTCGCGATGGTGACCGGACGTATCTCCTTCTTCGCGCCCGAGTACTCCCCGATCTCGTCGGCGGTCAGGGTCGTGCGGCGCAGAAGTTCATCGCGCCACTGGCGTGCAGCGACGGTATTCGTGACGAGGATGAGGGTCGTGGCCTGCGCGAGGGCCATGGCGAGGGCGCCAACGATGGTCTTGCCGGCGCCGCACGGGAGCACGACGACGCCAGAGCCGCCGTGCCAAAAGCCCTCCGCCGCCTCGGTCTGGTACGGCCGGGGCTGCCAGGTGTCGGTATTGAGCCCGATTGCGTGGCGCTCGCCATCGACGTACCCCGCGACGTCCTCGGCGGGCCAGCCGAGCTTGACGAGAGCCTGCTTGAGGTGTCCGCGTTCGCTCGGATGCACGATGATCGTCGTGGCATCGACTCGAGCCCCGAGCAGGGGGGCCACCTTCTTGCTGCGGAGCACCTCCTCGAGGACGGCTTCGTCGAGGGCCTGCAGGACGAGTCCGTGGACGGGATGATTGTTGACCTGTAGGCGGCCATAGCGCGACATCGTCTCGGCGACGTCGACGAGGAGCGCGTGGGGCACGGCGTACCGCGAATAGCGAATGAGGGTGTCGATTACCTGCTCTGCATCGTGCCCGGCTGCCCGGGCATTCCACAGCCCGAGTGGGGTGAGTCGATAGGTGTGGATGTGCTCCGGCGCTCGCTCGAGCTCGGCGAATGGCGCAATCGCCTGCCGGCAGGCGGGCGCCAGCGCATGGTCGACCTCGAGCAGGAGCGTCTTGTCGCTCTGCACGATGAGCGGGCCGTCAGCCACGTTGGATCCTCACTTGTTGTCGAGCTGTTCGCCGGGCTTTTCATCGAGTATTCGCCGGATGAGTGCTGCTGCCAGCGCCGTCCTCGGAGCGAGGTCTGCGACCGACGCCCACTCATGATCCGCGTGGGCTCCGTCGCCCACTGCTCCGAGTCCGTCGAGGGTCGCAACGCCCGCTGCCGCCGTAAGATTCCCGTCACTCGCGCCGCCGACGGATGCCTGGGCCAGAGGTGGCCGGCCCAGCTCGCCCGCGCACTCGCCCGCGAGCTCGAAGAGGCGCTCGGATGAGGAAGCCTCCATGGCCGGCCGGTCGATACCGCCGTCAAGGACGATGCTGCCCTCAAGGGGGGCCCAGCCGCGGACCAATGCATCGACTCGCTGCTGCTCCGCGGCTGTCCATGCCCGGACGTCGATCGTGAGATTCGCCTGCGCCGGAACGGTATTCGCGGTCGTTCCAGCGGTGAGCGTGGTGGGCGTAACCGTGGTGCCGGCGGCTGGGTCGGCCCAGCCGAGGGTGGCCGTGGCAAGGCCCGCGGCCGCGAGCAATGCATTGATGCCCCGCTCCGGGTCGAGTCCGGCGTGGGCTGCGCGACCAGTGAACTCGGCCCGGTACCAGGAGGTCCCCTTGCGGCTGGTCTTGAGTGCTCCGTCCAATGAGGGTTCGAAGACCAGCACCGCCCTCGCGCTGGTGATCGCCCGGCTGATGATCGTTCGTGAGCGGTGGGATCCGGTCTCCTCGTCGGTGGTGAGGAGTAATCCCACACCGTCATCCGGGCCGAGGTTGAGCAGTCCGATCGCGGCCATGGCCTGCACGACGCCAGCCTTCATGTCGAACACCCCAGGACCCGTCATGCGTGAGGCATCGCATGCCCACGGGAGGCGCTCGAGGGTCCCGAGCGGCCAGACCGTGTCAAGGTGCCCGAGGAGGAGTACCTCGGGATGCTCCGGTCCCCAGCGGAGCACTGGCCTTGCCTCATGCTCCTCGATCCGGGCTGGTGACGTGACCCAGTGCCCGCAGACCTGGTGAGCGGCTGACACTGCCATGGCGCAGGCGTCGATGTCGGCCGTGGGGGATTCGACGATGACGAGGGCTCGCACACTCTCGACGAGGGCGTCCACCTGCTCGATGACGGAAATGGTGTCCGGTGCGCTCATGCGGTTCTCCTCACGCGTTTTGTGGGACGGGCGTTGTCGGTGCGGTGTCCTACGGTTCGGGGGTGACGAACGAAGCGGCTCGTGTTGCGCTCGATGGCGCAGGCGCGCGCCGACATCACCGTCCGTACCCCTACAGACCTTAGTGAACTCTCCGATGCCCGCGAGATCTTCGACACCGTGTGGCTATCGGCAGTTGCGGCTGTGGGGTCTCGGTGGGTATCCCTGCGCCTCGCAGCGACGACCATCATCAACATCAAGCCTGACCGGTTCGGCGGACACCTCACGGCGCGGAAGGTCCATGACCCCTGCCTGGATCGAGGGGTGCCGGTGTGGTGCGTTGGCATGCTCGAAACCGGCGTCGATCCGTTGCCTAATGTGCTCGCTGACCTCACGGTCGGGTCCTCAGAGATCAGGCTGGAGCAGGGCTAGCCATCACAACCCGGCGCCGCTGACGCAGGGACCGCAGAACATCGCGGCAAATTTCCGGGGGGTAAGGACTTGAAGCGGGCCAGTCGAGGACTGGCTCAGTCGCGATCAGGACCTCGTCGAGGACTCGGCTGGCGATCTTCTGGGGCAGGCCGATTGCTCCTCCGAACTCGAGCAGCTTCCTCCTCGAGAATCCGGATTTCTTGTCCAGCATCGACAGGGCCATCGTGGTGTCGTGGTAGGGCAAGGTAGACGGCAGGTCGTAGGCAGGGGAAACGCGCCATTCCCCTTCACTCTTGAGGATCGAAAGGTTTTTCGCGTGCACATCCCCGTTTCCGGTGAGCCATGCGAACACGAGTTGTCGGTAGAGATCCCGCAGCGCAACGGCGCGGGATGCGCAGAGGCCGGAGAGTCGTCCCACCACGGTCTCAGCGCTCACGGCGTACTTGTCAGCGGGGTAGATACCGAGCACTTGGGCGCCGTCTTCGACGGCGAGCGAAACCGACCCTCCTTCTGGACTGGTTTCGCGGTCGAACCGTTGCACGAGGAGACCGGGCCGATCCGTGGAATCACGGACCACACTCGCGGACACGACGGGGAAGTGTGCGGCGGCTGCGAGCCGGATGAAGTAGTCCTCATTCGCAACAATGTGCGGGGTCTGCGGGTTGTCAAGTTTGAGGATGTACCGGCGGCCCGCGTACTGCACCGGAAGCGACAAGACTCGCGTGGACATCTTGTCCTGAACGCCGGCTAGGGCCACTGGGTCGATAACGCCAGCCGCGTCGAGCAGGTCCCCGAAGGACAATTGGTCGAAATCCCGGTCGGCAACGACGAGTGGTTGCGGCTCATTGGGGACCTGTCCCACAGGAAGAATGGTGACGTCACCAACGGTGTCCGCTCCGACCGCTAGGAGCAGGGACAGGTCGTCATCGGCCGATGTCTTCACTGCCCGCCTCAGGTTCGACAGCCGCCGACCTTCCGGGAGAAGGCCGGCGAAGTACGGTGGAACCGCACCCGCAGGGGTCAGCATCGGGGTGTCGGACAGCGGTAGCGTGGTGGCGACTGCTGGACCCCCGTCCGTGAGGTATTCGGGCAGATACCTGAACTCCACTCCGCCGGACATCCGTCGCATTACTGCCGCGAGTCGGTCGCCCTTGAATACGTGTGCTTCTCGGACCGACGTCAATTCGTGCAGATTGGACCGAGGACTTCGGGGAGCGCTGACGGCGCTCACTCGCAGACTCGCAGTCGCGCGGTCAGTTCGAGGCCGAGTACCTCAAGAACAGCTTGCACTTTGTCGAGTCGGACGGTGGCCTTGCCTTGCTCCAGACTGCGAATGAAGCGAACAGATGTGCCTGACAGGTCGGCCAAGTCCTCCTGCACGAGTGCTAGGGATGCCCTCCTCGCCCGAACCTGCTCCGCTAGGCTGGTAGCCGACCCCATGAAACCTCCATCAACCGGCATGATCATGCCGATTCGTCGCTATAACGCCCTAGAAGCCCCCACAGTAGCTGAATCCGGCACGATCGTGCCTTTCTCAGCCCTCGTCCTCGAGCAATGCCACGCCACTGATTCGCGCGACCATGAATCCGCGAACCTGCTCCGTGCGGTGGTCGAATGCGGTGACCGTGCCGCCGCCGAGCCGAATCGGGTCGATGATCTGCTCGGTCGTTGTCCCATCAGTGTCGGCATAGCCGATCCAGACCGGCGTTGCCTCGACGATGGCGGTGCGAAGGGCTGCGACGATGGCGGTGCTTGTCGTGGCTTTCACATGACTGACGCCGGCTGGCCCCGCGATGGTCGTCCGTCTCGGCGCATTGGCCGCTCGGTCGCCGGCCCGCAACCCCTTGATCGCCGCCGCGATGAGTGTTCCCGGGTCGGTGCGAGAAGCGACGACCTTCCGATGACGTGGGCTGGCCGATCGATGCTGTCGTGGGTTGCGCACGACGATCGTGCCATCGGGGGCCTCGGCTGCCGGTGCGTATCCTGCGGCGCGCAGGCCGCTGATGAGTTCCGCGGACGGGGCCTGGCTCACGATGACCGTGTCGGCGATGCGGGCGAGGTCGAGGGTGCGAAGCCGGCGATCGGTGAGAACCGCAGAGATCGTCGCCTCGTTGTCGCAACGCAGGTAGCTCGACGCCGTCCCGACCCGTACGGCCCCGTGACGTCGGGCGGTGTCATCGATGAGGTAGGCGAGGGGTTGGGGGAGCCCGGTCGTCGATGCTTCGGTGAGCACCCCGCGAATCTGAGCCGCGTCCCAGCCTGACTCGAGGGCGCGCTGGATAGACGATTCGCTGATTCGGTAGACAGTCGCATGCCCCCTGGATTCGATCTCAGCGACCCGGCTCAGCGCCGCGCCAAGTCCGGGCGCGACCGGGCCTGGCGCGACGATCGTCATGTCTGCCTGGATGAGAACGTGATCGACCTCCGCAGGCATGGCGACGGCCATGGCCGCTGCCGCCCGCGACTCGCGGTCCTTCGGCGACCCGGTGAGGAGTGCCCGCGCCGGACTGCTGAGCGCGCCTCCGACGATCATGCCGAGGAGCAGGCCCTCCGCGAGGGTTGCTCGGATGGCCTGCTCCCTGAGTTGGCCTGCCCTGCGCGGTTGGCGGTCGTTCAGGACAGCAGAGATTGAGGCCGGATCCACGAGGGCCCCGACCGGTGCCTCATTCATGAGGGACAGCACCGCAAGTCGCAGGCCGATGACCGCCTTGCGATCAAGCTCATTGGCGAGGACATTCGTTCGTTCAGTTGCCAGTGACGGCAAACGCGGCATCGACAGCCAGGCTACGGCGAGGGACACCCATTGGGTGGGCGCGTTCGCCTCCTCCCAAAGGTCGAATGCGTCGGTCGGCGTCCAGGCAGGCCGCTCACCCTGATCGTCGGCAAGGAGGCCCGCCGCATGCGCGAACTCGATGGACACCGCGGCGGTCGGGGCGTCAGTGTTGAGGAGTCGAATGGCCGCCGCGAAATCCCGGATGGCGAGCCCTCCACTCCTTAGCACGCCAGGCGGTTCCGCGGACCAGGCCTCGAGGAGATCCCGAAGTTGGGCGATGGACGAGTGTGCGTGACCGCCGGCCTGCTCATCTACCTCGACCTGATCCATGACCCGAGTCCAGGTGAGCTGGGCGAGCGGCCAGCCCGGAGCAGTGACGTCGGCCATCGCCTCGCGGACCGGGTGAATGGCCCGGACAGCCGCCGGGATCCCCCAGAGCAGGGCGAGGGAGCGAAGCCGGCGAATGCTCGTCGTGACGTCGCCGCGCGCATCCGGGCTGATCGCCGAGACGGCGACCTCCGCAAGGTCGGTGATGCTGACCGCCGCGTCACCGCAGAGCCGCGTGGCCGTGCTCAGTACAAACAGGTCCAGAGCGGTGAGCGAGTCAAGGCACCTAGAGACGGATGGACCGCTCGTTGCCCGGGTCGCGAGGGCGGTGAAATCGGACGGCACCGGATGAAGCAGGTCTGGCCGCGCGGTGAGCAGATCGGCGAGGTCGGCATCATCGCGCTGCCGCAAGGCGTCGGCTAGGCTTCTGGGAAGTACGTGCTTTGTTGCGGTCACGCCACACCCGACTGGCGTCGGTGATCGGGCAGGCCGCTTTGGATGGTCACCCGAGGGAGCCTACGCGCCCGTGAGCCGGGTAACCTCTGCTCATGCCTACGGGAACTGTGAAGTGGTACGACGCGGACAAGGGCTTTGGCTTCATCTCAGCAGATGAGGGTGAAGACGTCTTCGTCCATGCGTCGACCCTTCCTGAGGGTGTGCCAGCCCTCAAGCCTGGAACCAAACTGGAGTTCGGTGTCGTCGACGGCCGCCGGGGCAAGCAGGCTCTGTCGGTGAAGATCCTCAGCGCTCCGGCGTCGGTGGTGAAGGGGTCCCGTAAGGATGCTGGCGATCTCGCAGGCGTCATTGAGGATCTCATCAAGCTCCTCGACGGACTGTCGAATCAACTGCAGCGTGGCAAGTACCCGCCCGACGACATGGCACGCAAGACGGCCGCGGTGCTCAGGGCCGTCGCAACCGACCTCGACATCTAACCCCCGCCGTTTGTCCCATGATCTGGGGCAAACGGGGGAGTGGTGGGGGTTTTGGCTGGTATGGGCCACAATGAGTCAGTGGAGATCCTGAGCGCGGACCTAGCCCTCGATGAGGCGCTCGCCGCCGCCGTCGAATTTGCTCATGATGCAGTTGCCGCCGAGGTGGGCGCTGCCCGAGTGGGCGAGCATCTCGAGGTCGCCATGGAGGACGAACGACTCGCCACTCATCTGTTCAACTGCACGAGCCCCGGCTACCGAGGCTGGCGCTGGGCCGTCACGTTGGCCCGCACCCCAGGCGACGAATCTCCGACCGTCTGCGATGTCGTTCTGCTGCCCGGCCCTGACGCCCTCGTCGCCCCTGCGTGGGTCCCGTGGAGTGAGCGGGTGCAACCAGGCGACCTCGGTGTTGGCGACGTCTTCCCGACCGGCGCACAAGACCCTCGACTGGTCGCCGGGTTCACCGATGAAGACGACCTCGATGGCGTCGGGTCGCATTCCCCGTTGTCGCCGAGCACTTGGGAGCTTGGGCTCGGACGCCCTCGAGTGCTCTCCCAGATCGGACGCGACGACGCAGCGGACCGCTGGTACGCGGGCGATACGGGCCCGGACTCGGCGATGGCGAAGAGCGCTTCACTCACCTGTCTTACCTGCGGGTTCCTCATGCCGATGGGCGGGGCCTTTGGCCAGATGTTCGCGGTCTGCGCGAACGTTATGGCACCCGCCGATGGTCGCGTCGTGGCGCTCGATTACGGCTGCGGTGCCCACTCAGAGGTACAGATCGACGAGGTCGTCAACGAGGGAGCCGTCGAGACAACGGTAGATGACGTGCCCGTTTCCGATCAGGATCTGGAGTCAGGTGATGAACACGAGTTCAGCGCCGTCGCAGAGCTGTTGCCCGATCTCATTGATGATGATGTCCTCGAGGTTGAAGGCGTGCTCCCGGACGATGCAGGCGCGCACGATGAACCGGTGGGGACCGAAGCTGCCATCGAACTAGTCGAACTAGTCGAACTAGTCGAACCTGAGGCTCCAGCCAAGCGGCCACGTGGCCGCGGGTGGCTCAGAGGCCGCTCGAGCTAGGCGGCCGGGGTTCGGCGCCGGCGGCGTCGAAGGTAAAGGATCCCGCCCACACCGCTGATGACGGCGACGGCGCAGGTTCCGAGCCACCACTCGCTGCCCTGCGGGATGCGCTCTCGCAGGACAAGCAGGGCGGCGCCGACCACCAGCCAGATGATGGTCCCGGTGCTCACTGCGACGAGTGCGTCGTCCTTCGCATGGTTCCTCTCGGCGGGCATGTTTCACACGCTACTCTGCGCGCGGCACACCGACCACCAGGCAACGAACAGGAGGAATCATGGCTGCAAATGCTCCATCCCGTCCTTCGGGCCGAATCGATGCCTGGTTCTCGCTGTCGGATCGAGGGTCAACATATGGCCGCGAGATTCGTGGGGGACTCGTCACCTTCTTCACCATGGCATACATCGTCGTCCTCAACCCCCTCATCATCGGTACCGCCAAGGACATGAATGGCCTGTACGTCGGTGGCACGGACAACATGGTCAAGGCGATCACGATGGTGACAGCAGCGACCGCCCTCGTCGCCGGGCTCATGACGTTGCTCATGGGAGCGATTGGCCGGTTCCCGCTAGCGGTTGCCGCCGGCCTTGGCCTAAATGGCTTTGTCGCATTCACCCTCGCCCCGAGGATGACCTGGGCCGATGCGATGGGCCTCGTCGTCCTCGAAGGGGTGCTCATCCTCATCCTCGCGCTCACCGGGTTCAGATCAGCGGTCTTCACCGCCGTGCCAGAGCCCTTGAAATACGCGATCGGCGTCGGGATCGGCCTGTTCATCACGATTATTGGCCTCGTTGACGCGGGGGTCGTCCGAACTGGCGTGCCGCTTGTGTCCTTCGGGGTCGCCGGTGAATTACAGGGCTGGCCAATATTCACCTTCTGTGCTGGCCTCTTCATCACGATTGTCCTCGTTGTTCGCAAGGTTATGGGAGCTATCCTCATCGGCATCGTTGCGACGACGGTGCTCGCGATCGCCATTGAGGCATTCGCGGGGATTGGCGGCAGGTCAACCACCAATGAGGATGGTTGGGGGCTGAACGTTCCGGTCCTCCCCGAGTCGGTGCTCGCCGTGCCGGATCTCGGACTTCTTGGGCAGTTCAGCCTCTTCGGTAGCTTTGAGGTGATTGGTGTACTCGCCTCACTACTGGCGATCTTCTCCCTCATGCTCAGTGACTTCTTCGACACGATGGGCACCGCCTTTGGCCTTGCCACTGAGGCCGATCTCATTGACGATGAGGGAAGAATCCCCCACTTCGAGAGCATCCTCATCGTCGACTCGATTGCAGCGGCAGCAGGTGGCGCCGCCTCGGTGTCGAGCAATACGGCCTATGTTGAGTCCGCTTCAGGCATCGCGGAGGGCGCACGCACGGGTATTGCCTCGCTCGTCACCGGCGCACTCTTTCTCATCGCGATGTTCTTCTCGCCCCTCGTCACGATCATCCCCTACGAGGCGGCGTCGCCGGCACTTGTTGTCGTCGGCTTCCTCATGATGACGCAGATTCGTCACATCGATTTCAGCGACTACTCGATCGGGATTCCGGCCTTTCTCACGATCGTGATCATGCCGTTCACGTACTCCATCACCAACGGGATCGGCGCCGGATTCGTCTCATGGCTCGTCATCAAGATCTTCACTGGAAAGGCCAGTGAAGTGAACTGGTTGATGTGGGTCATTTCGCTCGCCTTCCTGGCCTACTTCGGGATCTATCCGATCGAGTTGGTGCTCGGACTGAAGTAGCCTTGACGACATGAGTCCCCGAGCGCGACGACTGGTGACGCTCGCCGTGCTCGGCTCGCTGGTGGCGGCGGTGCTCATCGCCACCGCACTCGGGCGTT
Source organism: Bifidobacterium breve (assembly GCA_945877545.1). Classification (GTDB taxonomy): domain Bacteria; phylum Actinomycetota; class Actinomycetes; order S36-B12; family S36-B12; genus WLND01. The sequence continues at coordinate 10,465 of CAMCSO010000024.1, forward strand.
GAGCGGTGGACGAAGGGCCATGATCCTTGCGGGGGTCATGACCCTCAGCGTGAGCATGACCCTCAGTTTGCTCGCGGCAACACCGGCAATGGCAGCCGACGACGTCGTGTGCCGGTTTTCCGATTCGCGATTCACCGAGATCAGCGGCATGGCGCCTTCGATTCGTCACCCGGACGTCCTGTGGATCCACAATGACTCAGGGGGCGGCCCGCGACTGTTCGCCGTCGATTCGACAACTTGCGAGACCCTCGCAACGCTCACTATTCGAGGTGCCCGGGCGCGGGACTTCGAGGCGATCTCCTCGGGACGTAATGCGAAGGGCAAGCCCGTGCTCTGGCTCGGCGACATTGGCGACAACCTCGACTCCTGGGACTCCGTCGAGGTTCTCGCAATCAGGGAGCCCAAGCAACTGCGCTCGAAGCGGGTGTCGGCTCAGACCTACTCCCTTACCTACGATGATCGCCCGCACAATGCCGAGGCGCTGCTCGCCTCTCCGCGCGGGGGACGCCTGTGGGTGGTGACGAAGCAACTGGCCCACGGGTCGCTCTACCGGTTGCCATCCCCGCTGCGTTCGGGCGCCCTGAACGTGGCGAAGAAACTTCGGGTCGAGGGTGGGCTCATCACCGACGGAGCGGTGTCGCCCCAGGGTGATCGGTACGTTCTGCGCGATTATGTCGATGCCGTCATTTACGAAGGGCTGCCGCCGGGCAGGGAACTCGCGCGCATCCACCTGCCCTACCAGACCCAGGGGGAGGCGATCAGCTGGTCGAGCGACGGCCGATCCCTCCTCGTGACCAGTGAGCGCGACGATCGCCTCATTCGAGTGTCGGTACCACTCGTGCTGCGCCCGGCTCGTCAGGAACCGGTCGAACGACGAGGATGACCAGCGCGATGACGAGGAACGCCGGAACGAGCAGGAATGCCTCATGGAACCCGATTGTGTCGGAGAGCGCACCAAGACCAAAGGGTGCGAGGGCAATGGCGATGCTGCCTGCGATGGACGCAGCTGCTGCTGCGTGATCGGTGAGGCCGCCTGACGAGCGAACTGCGCGGGCAAGCCCTAGCGGCCAGTGGACCCCGATCCCAATCCCGGTGATGAGCATGCCAAGGATGACGATGGGCCACTCGGTGAAACCCCAGGCGAATGCAAACCCGAGGAGCGCCAGCACGATCGAGCCCTTAAGGATGGACTCGGTGTTGAAGCGAAGGGCCAGCCGAGACCCGAAGAAGCGTCCGATGAGCATCCCACCGGTGACCGCCGCGAGGGAGGAGGCTGCGGCAGCGGGGTCGAAGTTGCAGCGCTCCCGAAGGAGGTCGGCGCCCCAGAAGGTGAGGGAGAACTCGGTCGCAAGGAAGCACATGAGCGCGGCGAGCGTCCAATAGACGCGACGAGGCAGGTGACGCCCGTCGTGATGCCGGGCGACTCCACCCGCCTGCCCGAACACGCCAACGTGCCTTCCGCGGATGACCTCGGTGATCGCGAAAGCGATCACGACCGACCAGATGCCGACGCGCCAGCCGAACAGCGTGGCCGCACCGATGCCCACGACGAGCGGACCGATGAGCCCGGCGAGTGAGGACAACGCGTTTGACTCGGTGAGCGAGGAGGGGCCCGCTGCCCCTTGATGGTCAAGGATGAACGCGTTCACCGAGATGAGGAGAAAGGCGCCGGCAAATCCGGCGAAGAAGACGCCAAGCAGCGTGACCGGCAGGCCACCGGGCGCGGTGTAGATCAGGATCCCAGCGGCGGTGGCGATCGTGGCGACGCGCAGCACGCGCCCGCGGCCCCAACGATCGATGACCCGGGCGGCGAGAAGGCCACCGAGGAGGCCTCCAAACGCCAGGAGGCTCCCGTGGAGTGACGACACCGATCTGGACGTGCCCTGCTCGTCACGCAGCAACGCGAGGGTTGCACCGAATGAGTAGAGAAACCATGCGTAGCAGCACATCTGTGCATACGCGATCTTGGTGGGACGGTCGCGCAGGGGAGTCGTGCTGAGCCGCGTGGCGACCGGCGCCCCGTTCACGAATCGATTACCACTACTTCAATTGCCCGATGACGTGGTCAATTGAGCGCATGAGCTGGCGGACGTCGTCGGGCTCGACCGCCGGGAAGACTGCAATGCGCAATTGGTTTCGGCCGAGCTTACGGTATGGCTCGGTGTCAAGGATTCCATTGGCGCGCAGGGTTGCTGCGATGACTGTTGCGTCGAAGGCCTCGTCGATGTCAATGGTGGTGACGACTGCTGACCGCTTCGCCGGATCGACGACGAATGGGGTCGCGACGCTGCTCGCCTCAGCCCAGTCATAGACGATGCCTGAGGACTCATTCGTACGGGCCACGCACCAGTCGAGCCCGCCATTGGCATTGAACCAGTCGACCTGCTCCGCCATCATGAGGATGGTTGCGAGGGCAGGTGTGTTGTAGGTCTGGTCCTGACGCGAGTTGTCGATCGCGGTCTGCAGGTCGAGGAATGGCGAGATCCACCGATTACCTGCCTTGATCCGGGCCGCCCGCTCGATCGCGGCAGGTGACATCAGGGCGAACCACAGACCGCCATCGGAGCCGAAGCTTTTCTGCGGCGCGAAGTAGTAGGTATCGAACTGCTCGGGATCGACGGCTAGGCCGCCGGCGCCTGAGGTGGCGTCGATGATCATCAGGGAGCCTGCGTCGGCTTCGGTGACCCGCCGGGGCGTGATCGCGACGCCGGTGGAGGTTTCGTTGTGCGGGCTGCAGTAGGCGTCAATGCCCTGTTCAGCCCGGAATGCTGGAGCGTCGCCCGGGTCCGAGGTGATGATTGTGGGATTGCCGAGGAAGGGTGCCTCCTTGACCCCGCTTGCAAACTTCGCGCCGAACTCGCCGAAGGTGAGGAACTGGGCGCGGTCCTCAATGAGTCCGAAGGCTGCGATGTCCCAGAATGCGGTGGACCCGCCGTTGCCGAGGACGACCTCGTAGCCCTCAGGGAGGGAGAAGAGCGAGGCGAGCCCGGTACGAAGGCGCCCCACCTGCGACTTCACCGTTGCCTGGCGATGGGATGTGCCGAGGTAGGACTGCCAGACGTCAGCCAGTGCAGCGACCTGCTCCTCACGCACTTTCGAGGGACCAGATCCGAACCGGCCATCTGCTGGAAGGAGGTCGGCGGGGATTCGAATTGCGTCGGTCACGATGGAGCTCCGGTCTGTGGGGGCGAGGAAATTGCGACTGAGATGAGGATCGAGTCAGCGCACGTCAGAGGCTGGGAGAGTAGCCCGTTGGTGCGACCATCACCGGATCCCACCCCGGCACGGCCTCGGGGGTGCGCGGCGCGGGGCCGACGTAGCGGGCGGAGGGGCGAATGAGTCGTCCGGTCTTCTTCTGCTCCAGTACATGCGCACTCCAGCCGGCGAGACGGGCGCAGGTGAACATGGACGTGAATAGGTGAGCGGGTACTTCGGCGAAGTCGAGCAAGATCGCGGCCCAGAACTCGACATTCGTCTCGAGGACGCGGTCGGGTCGACGTGTGCGCAACTCGGCGAGAGCAGCCTGCTCGAGCGCGGCTGCCACCTCGTAGCGCTCAGCGCCGAGTTCGCGCACGGTGCGGCGCAGTACCCGAGCCCGCGGATCCTCGGCCCGGTAGACGCGATGGCCGAAGCCCATAAGTCGCTCACCACGGTCGAGGACGCCCCCTACGTAAGCACCTGCATCGCCGGTGCGCTCGACCTCCTCGATCATGTGGAGCACGCGGGCGGGGGCGCCGCCGTGCAGGGGGCCGCTCATCGCGCCGATCGCGCCAGAAATCGCGGCGGCGACATCGGCTCCGGTCGAGGCGACGACGCGACTGGCGAAGGTCGAGGCGTTCATTCCGTGCTCGGCGGCGGAGACGAAGTAGGCGTCCATTGCCTGGATGTGCCGCGGCTCGGGCTCACCGCGCCAGCGGATCATGAATCGCTCAACGACCGTATCGGCCTGGTCAATTTGGGACTGCGGGATCATCGGCTGGCCGAGGCCACGGGCCGATTGGGCGACGAAGGAGAGCGCCATGACCGACACGTGGGCGAGGTTCTCGCGGGCGGTGTCGTCATCGATGTCGAGGAGTGGCTTCAGACCCCAGGCGGGGGCGAGCATGGCGATCGCCGACTGCACGTCGACCCGTACGTCACCTGAGTGGATGGGGATCGGGAAGGGCTCGGCCGGTGGTAGTCCGGGATTGAACTCGTTATCGACGAGCAGACCCCAGACGTTGCCGTAGGAGACCCGTCCGACCAGGTCTTCGATGTCGACACCGCGGTAGCGCAGGGCGCCTCCATCACGATCTGGTTCTGCGATCTGGGTCTCGAAGGCAATGACGCCCTCAAGGCCGGGCACGAATTCAGGCATGCGTCACTCCTCCAACAGTTATTGGCTTATCCAACCTGACCCGGATGTCTGGGATGTGTCCGGGTCGGGTGAACGTGACGTGCGTCGCGTCCGCGGCCATTTCATGGTTGGGTCGGGGCATGAGCCTTTTGACTCCCTCACCGGACGATGCACCGCGTCGCTTGGCCGATCTGCGTGTTTCATATGACACCGGCACCCTCGCTGCAGAGGACCTTGCCGACAATCCGCTCGACGCATTTCACTCATGGTTCGACGAGGCGCAGGCGGCCCAACTGCCCGAACCGAACGCGATGATTCTCGCGACGGCGACCCCAAGCGCGGCGCCTAGCGCGCGGACGGTTCTGCTCAAGCAGGCCGACGCTCGCGGATTCGTCCTCTATACGAATCTGGCCTCGCGAAAAAGCAATGAACTGCGTGAAAATCCGCAGGCCTCGCTCGTGTTCCCGTGGTTCGCCATGCATCGTCAGGTTTGCGTCGTCGGATCCGCTGAGCTCATCGAGCGAGAAGAGGTCGAGGAGTACTTCCGATCCCGGCCGCGGGAGTCAAGGCTCGGAGCCTGGGCGAGCGAGCAATCATCGGTGATCGAGGATCGGGGAATCCTTGAGGAGCGGTACGCACGTCTGAATGCCGACTTCGGTGACGAGGTCCCGGTTCCAGAGTTTTGGGGTGGCTGGCTCATCAGGCCCGACACGGTCGAGTTCTGGCAGGGACGTACCTCCAGACTCCACGATCGGCTGTGCTTTCGAAGGTCGGGCGCTGCCGTGGCGCTCCTGGACGATCCGACGCGGTGGCGGGTGGAGCGCCTGTCCCCCTGACCTCCTTGGGGAGAGGGCCGCGTAGGTTCGCCCCGTGGCCCGTCTCTTCGTCGACCTGACGCCGCTGCGGGTCAGTAGGCCATACCGCCGACTGTGGACGGCGATGGGGATCAGCAACATCGGGCAGCAAATGACGGCCATCGCCGTTGGCCTTCAGGTTTACGAACTCACCAGATCGAGCTTCATGGTCGGACTGGTCGGCTTGTTCCAACTCGTGCCGCTCGTCGGGTTCGGCCTCTACGGCGGCACGCTCTCCGACGCCTTCGACAGGCGGCTTGTGGGGCTGATCTCCGCTCTCGGCCTGTGGGCGTGCTCGGTGGGGTTCCTCGTCCAGTCGACACTCGGCCTGGAGTCCGTGGCGGTGCTCTACGGACTCATCGCGATCCAGTCGGCGTTCTTCGCGGTGGGGAATCCTGCGCGACAAGCCATCATTCCCCGTCTCGTGGGCCAAGAACTACTGCCGGCTGCGAACGCGCTCGGCATGCTCACCTGGAGTGTCGGATTCACGATCGGGCCCCTGCTCGGCGGGATTCTCGTCGCGGCATCCGGCACCGTCACCCTGCCCTATCTCGTCGACGTCATCGGGTTCGGTGTTGTCGTGTGGGCGATGTGGCAACTGCCAAAATTGCCGCCGACCACTGTCCCTGGCGACGCCGTGCCCCGCGCGGGCTGGGCGGCCGTGAAGGAGGGCTTCGTCTTCCTCAAGGGGAAGCGCAATCTCCAGATGACGTTCTACGAGGACCTCATCGCTATGGTGTTCGGGATGCCGCGCGCGCTCTTCCCGGCGATCGCCGCCCAGTGGTACGGGGGATCTGTCCGTGATGTCGCGACGGTGCTGGGGCTGCTCGCTGCTGCGCCGGCGCTCGGCGCAGTGCTCTCCGGAGTCTTCTCTGGTCCGCTTGGTCGGGTGCGCTGGCAGGGGCGGGCGATCGTCATCTCGATCGTGGTCTGGGGCGCTGCGATTGCGGCCTTCGGTGGGGTTCGATGGCTCCCCCTCGCGCTGCTGTTCCTCGCCATTGCCGGCGCTGCCGATAACGTGTCGGCGGTGTTCCGGGCGACCATTCTTCAGGCTGCAACACCTGATGAGTACCGGGGACGGCTCCAAGGGGTGTTCACGGTGGTCGTGGCCGGGGGGCCTCGCCTCGGTGATGTCGAGGCGGGCACGGTGGCGGTCATCTTTGGCGAGACCGTTTCGGTGGTCTCCGGGGGCATTGCGTGCGTCCTGCTCGCGCTTGGTCTCGCTCGGGCGGTGCCGTCGTTCTGGCAATACGACGCGCATCACCCGGTTCCCTAGCGATCGTTACCGGGGGAGGGCTTCTTCGTCTCGGCTAGGTCGGCCAACGCGACCTCGCGCTCCACCTTGTGGTCGACCATTCGTCTTGGGTAGGCATGGTCGTAGCCGGCCGACTGGTCCCAGGGCTCGTGCGCGGACGCTCCCGGGAGGTGGGCAAGTTCTGCGACGTAGCGGCGGACGTAGTCACCCTCGGGGTCGAACCGCAGACCCTGGGCCACCGGATTGAAGACCCGGTAGAAGGGTGAGGCGTCGGTGCCGCAGCCGGCGGTCCACTGCCACCCGTGCGCATTGCTCGCGAGGTCGCCGTCGCGTAGCCAGTGCATGAACTCAGCGGCGCCCCGCTGCCAGGGCAGGTGCAGGTCCTTGACGAGGAAGCTGGCGACGACCATCCGGACCCGGTTGTGGACCCAGCCCTCCGCCCGAAGTTGGCGCATTCCCGCATCGACGAACGGGTAGCCGGTTTGACCCAGTGCCCAGTTGGCGAAGGCATCATCGGCTGCCGGGCCCGTGTTCCAGTGCATGTTGGTGTCGAAGCGCTCATTGAGCGACACGCGTGCCGAGTCGGGTCGATGCGCGAGCACCTCCGCATAGAACTCCCGCCAGCAGATCTCCTTGCGGAACACCTCATCGCCATCAGTGAGTTCCGGGAGCAGGCTGCGTGGATGGATTTCGCCCCATTTGAGGTGGTGGCCGAGGGCGCTCGTTCCGGCGAGGTCGGCGCGGTTCCGGTTGGCGTCGTAGCCGGGGAGGCCGGTGGATCGAAAGGAGTCCCAGCGTTCCCATGCGGCCGCCTCGCCGGCCGCGGGCAGGATGAGGCCGCCGAGGTCGGGGGCTTCGGGGAGGCCGCCGGTCGCCAAGGGCAGCCACCAATTGACCTCGGCGGGGATGTCGTCGGCTGGAGCCCGCCAGCCGTGGCGCATCCAGCCGCGGTAGAAGGGCGTGAAGACCCGGTATGCGGTCCCGTCGTCCTTCTTGACTCGCCCGGGTGCGACGGCGTAGGGCGACCCGGTGCGGATGAGGGGGACGCTCCCGAGGGCCTGCTCGACAGCGATGTCGCGCGCCCGGCCATAGGGCCCAAAGTCCTCGGCGATATGGACGCTTGTGGCGCCCGCTGCCCGCACCACCTCGGGGACAACGTGTTCTGGGTCACCGCGGCGGATGAGGAGCGATCCGTCGAGCGAGGTACGGAGTGCATCAAGGGACCTGCTGAGGTAGGCCTTGCGCACCGATCCGGCCGGCCCCCAAAGCGCCTCATCGAGCACGAAGAGGGGGACGACGCGGTCGTCAGTCGACTCGCACGCAGCAGTGATCGCCGCGAGGAGTGCTGGGTTGTCGAGGAGGCGGAGGTCGCGGCGGAACCACATGACGGCTGACACCAGTTCAGCGTAGGCCCACCGGCCGAGACTGCGATCACATGGACAAATCGAAGATTGAATTGAAGATTTGTCCATGTCGAGCACCCGACCTCCGCCCTTTATCAATCGGACAACGCTGGCTCGACACGCATTCCCGAGCAAGCCCTATGTCTGCCTTGAGAATCCATCGGAGCGCGAGTTCGCCATGTCTGATCCAATTGGGTTCCTCGGCCGGTTCCCCGCGGGTGCGGTGATTGACGAGGTCCAAAGGGTTCCGGACCTGATGTCATGGATTCAGGGAATCGTCGATGAGCAGTCGGTGATGGGACAGTTCGTCCTCACCGGATCACAGCAGTTCGACCTCGTGGCGGGGATCACCCAGTCGCTCGCTGGTCGGGCGGGCCGACTGGAACTGCTTGCGCTGAGTGTCGCGGAATTGAATGCATCCGGGTACCTTGCTGATGACCTTGAGACGAACCTCTTCAGGGGCGGCTATCCGGCAACTGTTGAAGGTTCGGGACCTCTCCACGTTCCATCGATTTGTGGCCATGTGCGCGGCAAGGTCGGGCCAGTTGCTCAACCTCGCGGCCTTGGGATCTGATTGCGGGATTTCGATTCTAACCGCGCGCGAGTGGCTGTCGGTCCTCGAAGCGAGCTACGTGGTCTGCCTTGTCGCGCCGCTGGATGCCAACGTCACGACGCGGCTTTCCAAGTCGCCGAAGTTGTATTTCCTTGACTCCGGGCTCATGTGCTTCCTCCTCGGTATTCGCGACCCCCAAACCCTCATCACCCACATCTCGCGCGGACCGGTCTTCGAGACATGGGTTACCTCTGAAATCGTGAAGCAGGGATTCAATGACGCCCGCCGGCCTTCGCTGGGCTTTCTTCGCGACAAACGTGGCCGGGAAATTGATCTGACACTTGAGGGCGGGCGAGATCTCGTCCTCATCGAAGTGAAGTCCGGACGCACGTTCGCCCGTGACTGGATCGCCCCCATGCGCCAGTGGCGGGAGGATCTGGCGAAGGGCGGCGATGTGCGGGTTTCGCCCATCGTGATTTACGGAGGGGACGAGTCGACGATGAGGGAAGGGGTCCGGCTGATGTCCTGGCGGGACCTCGTCACCGAGGTTATTGGCGTTATTGGGCCAGACTGAGGCCCATGTTCGATGCAGCCGTCAGGCTGCCGCCTCCCTGGTAGATTCCTCGGTCTCTTCAACCGGGATGGTCACCCGTACATCATCGCCCGGCGGCTTTGGCCGCTCGTTGAACGGCTGCGCCTCGAGGAATGCGGCGGCCACGCGCAGCACCATGGCGTCGCCGAGGCGCGGGCCGGCGATCTGCAGGCCAACCGGCAGGCCCTCGGTCGACAGTCCGCAGGGAACGCTGATCGCCGGTCCGTGGGACAGATTGAAAGGGTAGGAGAACTCCGCCCAACTGATCCAATCCCATGGGTGCTGCGGCCAGGACTCGGGCTGCAGGCGCCCGACCGCAAAAGCGGTCACCGACGCGCTCGGCGTCACGATGACATCCCAGTCCTCGTCGGGGAACCAGGCGTTGACCTCGGCTGCATAGGAAAGACGGCGACCGGCCGCGTTGATGCCCTCGATCGCGGTCATTCGATCGAAGTCGTTGATGCAGGCGAGAAGACCGGCGTCCATCTGGCTGGCACGAATGTCATCGCCCGGCAGGAACCCCAGAACGTCGAGGCCCCACATGTCTCGGATGATGGCGGGACCGCCTGGACCCCACGAGGGGGTGACGTGTTCTACGACGGCACCGGCTTGGATGAAGGCGACCAGCGCACGCTCCACAATTCGAGCGACGTCGGGGTCGACTCGTGCGTGACCAAGGTCTGGGCTGTAGGCGATGCGAATCCCGGAGAGGTCGCCCGATTGGACGTCAGGGCTCATGGTGCCAGGCAGACTGAAGGGATCCCGTTTGTGCGGGCCGGACAGCACTGCGGTCATGAGGGCGGCGTCGTGGACCGAGCGGGTGATCGGGCCGGCATGCGAGAGGTTCGCGTTGTTGGGCACGGGCGCGTACGGGACACGGCCGTACGTGGGCTTGAAGCCGACCACTCCGCAGAAGTGGGCGGGGATCCTGATCGATCCGGCACCATCGGTGCCGACATGGAGGGGGCCGCACCCGGCACCGGCGAGTGCTGCAGCCCCGGACGATGAGCCGCCTGCAGTGCGGCCGAACATCCACGGATTGTGGGTGGCCCCCGTGAGCGGGCTGTCGCCGGTGGCAGACCAGCCCTGCTCGGTCATTGTCGTCGTGCCGACGACAATGGCCCCGGCCCTTCGAAGTCGCGAGACAAGCGGGGCATCGGCGATAGCTGGATCGGTTGACGTGAGACGAGAACCACGGCGGGTCGGAAAGCCGCGGACCGCCTGATTGCTCTTGACCGTCACCGGAACGCCGTGAAGTGGGCCAATCTCAGAGCCATGGCGCATGGAGTCGGTGGCGGCCCGGGCCTGAATGAGCGCACCCTCAGGGTCAAAGTCGACGAAACCGTTGAGGGCTGGGGACCACGCCGCCATCCTGTCGAGCACGGCCACGGTGCACTCGGTAGGAGAGAGTTCCCGGGCCCGGACGAGGGCGGACATCGCAACTGCCGATAGCCGCGCAACATCTGTCATCGAAGGCTCCTTCGTTGCTGCGAACCCTAGACGCTTTCGTGGTGGGAGGACAAGGATTTGCGACAACGGACCCGAGCCCTATGGCAGGGGCAGCCATTGAACATGTGCTCCGGCGGGGGTGGTGCCCTCGGGGACGACGGCGAACCCAGACGACTGCGCGAGGCCGCGGAGCATTGCGGACCCGCCGTACGGGGAGAGTTCGAATCGGCCTGCGACGAGGTTGCCCGCGATGAGACGAGTGTGGTCCTTCGGGGCGCGTAGTTCGCTCGTGGTCGTCACGATGGCGAGTGGAGTCCTCGTGCGGCCGAGCATGGCACCGATGAGCGGCTCAGCGAGCGTGAGCATCCCGACGATCGCCGAGTGCGGGTTGCCGGGTAGGCCGACGATCGGAACCCGGCGACCGTCGTCAATGGCGAGTTCAGCGAGGAGCATTGGATGGCCGGGTCGTACCGCGACGCAGTCGACGAGGATCGTGCCGACATTGCGCTCGATGGCGGCGCGAAGGTGGTCTCGGGGCCCTGCCGCTGTTCCGCCGGTGGTGATAACGAGGTCGCTCTCCCGGGCTGCGTGGGCGAGGGTCGCAGCGACCGCCTCGAGGTCATCGGCCACGAGGTCACCGGCAAGGACCTCGGCGCCCATGCGAGCGAGCCATCCCGGCAGCTGGGGTCCGAGGGAATCGCGCACGCGTCCTCCGCTCGGGATTCCTGATTGCTGGAGTTCGTCGCCGAGGAGTAGGACGTGAACGCGTGGCCGGCGAATCACGGCAATGTGGTCGTGGCCGGTCGCGGCGAGGTAGCCGGCGAGTGCTGGCGTCACGGTCGTGCCGACTCGGGCGATGAGGTCCCCGACCTTGCATTCCTCGCCAGCCTGGCGAATATTGGACCCGGATGAAGGTTCGGCGGTGACGAGACCTTCTGCGACCCGCGCATCCTCCCAACGGATCACCGAGCGGGTTCCGGCAGGCACGACCGCCCCCGTGGCGATTCGTGCTGCGGTGCCGGGTGTGAGGGGCTCGGCGATCGGTGATCCAGCGAGTGCATCGCCGACGATCACCCAGGGCCCGAAACCGGCGACCGCCCACCCGTCCATAGCTGAACTGTCGAAACTTGGCAGGTCACACAGGGCTACGCAGTTCGTGGCGAGGACCCGCCCGGGGCAAAGATGCACCGGGGCCTGCTCGGAGGGCAAAGAGCCGACCACCAGGGCCGCGGCCTCGCGAGCCCCGTGCCAACTTGCCTCCGCTAACGGGGTCACTCCTGCGCGACCCACCCGGTCGCCAGTGCAGAGAGCCGGGCGGAAGCCTCGGTGAGGTCAGCACCCT
>CAMCSO010000025.1 GCA_945877545.1 Bifidobacterium breve
CTGCGGTGAGCGACACTGCTGCATACTGGTTCAGGGTGGTCGCGATCGCCTGAGCAATTGCCGCCAACCGGGCCGTGTTCCTCGCCAACTCGACCTCATGACGGATGCCCTCGGGCACCACCGGCGCGATGTTCAACTCAAATGAATCCTGCGCGGCGTCCAAGGCGAGGCCTATTGCCTCACGCGCTGTCGCTTCAACTTGATCCAGTCGACGGGCCTGCGTCCAGACGCTCGCACCTGGCACATTCGTATGGATGGCCCACCAGCCCTGGCTGCGACTCGCCGTAACGTCAAACATCTTCATCGGTCTCTTTCCCTCCAGGTGCTGGGCCCACGGAGGCGAGCGGGCGGCGTACCTTGCCCTCACGCAGTACCGAGCGGACGCTGGCCGGCTCCATGTTCCGCATGTCCGCTCTCATGCGCGCAACGTCCGACGCCGGGACACCGGCCGTGCGAGCGAACTCCTCCCAGTGGTCCACTGCGCGGAGCACCTCACGCACGACCGTGCGCACCCCCGGCACCTTGTGCCGCTCACCGACCGCGACCAAGTCCGCCAGCGTCAGATTATCCGACTTGCCGTTCACGAGCATCTGGTGCCGCTGCGTCCACTCGCCCACCGAGTTGTACGCGTGCGTGACGTCGAATGCAGGGGCGAGCCCCCAAGCCCCGTCGCGCGGCAGCACGAACGCCAAGTTCTTCGTATGGTCGTCCCGGTTCACCGCGATGACGTTGAACACCATCCGGCGAAAGCCCTGCTCGACCTCCTCGTCCGGCACGCCAAGGCGTGCGGCCACGTCCAGGTACTGGTCGTACGAGAACTCTCCCGCCCGCCGGAAGTCCAGGTGGTCGATCGCGCACAGCGACGACACGTGCACCCGCGCCCCGTCGCCCGCACGGTCGAACCGCCGCGTCATGAAGTGCGCACGACCCTCCCGCTCGAGCATGCGGCACTCAGTCATCCGCACGCCCGCCGCCTGCGCCATGAGCGCGTAGGCGAACTCGATCCGCCCATACGGCGCCGACTCGCCCAGTGTGTCGACGCGACCGTCCATCGACCGGGCACCCGTCCCGTCTAGTTTCAGCAACCACTGGGAGAAGCCCTCCGGCGCGCGGCCGTGACCAGCCCGGATCTCCTCGGGCTCAGGGTCGAACGCCACCAACGCCTTCGCCCGCGCACCGCCCGGACTCGAGCCCACGTTGATCAACTGCAGCAGGGCATCGGTCGAACCCACCTCGTCCAGTCGACCGGCAACCGTCGCTCGGGCAGCTGATACCAAATCCGACAACTCCACCGCCGAGGCCACCGGCGCGTCGACCGTCGCCGGCGGGACGAACTCCAGGGCCCCCATCGCCCGTGCGCCCGCGTACGCCAGCCGGTCCAGCGGCGTGATGTCCTTGGCGAGCACGCCGTTCGTCCGCATCCAGTGCGTTACAAGCGCATTGCCAAAGGCGTCCGGCAGCGAGTCCGCGAGAAGCGCCGGCAATCGGTGATACGTACCGGGGTCCAGTCGCGGGAATTCGAACACCGGTCGCCTCGCCGTGGTCGGCATGTGGAGCGGGGCCAGTTCGCGGCCTGATGCTCTCCATTCGGGGGAGTACTCGAAAGCGTAGAACCCGGTCGCCGGGTCCAGCGCGACCGCGCCGACCAGGCTGCCCCACGCATGAACCTCGACCGCTCGCACCGGCACGTACGTCACGGCGCCACCGGCCCAGCATGGCCGCGGCGCACCCTCGGCACCCGGGTCGCCGCGCGCCGGCTCGCCCGCTCCTCGCGGGCAGCCGCCAGCGGGGAGAACGCCGCGGCCGGGACCTCCAGCGACGCCAGCCAACCCTCTGCCTCAAGCGCGTCAAGCGCCCGCATGAGCGTGCGGACCGTCGCGCCCGCCCCCGACTCAAGATGCTGGACCGCCCCGACGGACACGTTTGCCACGCGCGCCAGCTCCCGCTGCGACAGGCCCCGATCGATCCTCAGCGCCCGCATCCGCTCCCCGAGCATCCGCTCACCGGACTCCCCAGCCATCACTCTGCCTCCCACTCGGCACAGGTCAACCCGCGCCGACCGATAACGGGAGACCGTCTCCACTTCGCGCTCTCGTGCGCGTATCATGACATGGAATAATGTGTTTTAGCACGTACTTGTCCTCAAACACTATATTTGTGGATCACTCCAACAGATTTCCACGAGATCCCGCGGCAACGAGCTGAGTAGTCAGGGCGCCAGTTCGAGTGCCAGTTGGCCGATCGAGAAGGCGATTTCGGTGGTGGCCTCGGCATCGAACACCTGCCAGCCGCGCAGCTTCGCATGCGACCGCGCCGCAGCGTCGCCAATCCCGGCGATGAGGAACACGGGCGCATCGGGCCAGCTCTCGCCGCTCGGATCGGCCCCCGGCGCCCCTTTGCCGGCATCGATAAGGACGTAGCCGCAGATGAGGTGTCGGGCGGCTCGCTGGGCCCGGGCGACAGCGGGGAGCAGATGTATCGACGAGAGGGTCGTCACGATCAGCAGGGGCGGCTGGGGCGCAGCCACCATGATCGCGGCGCAGACCTGAAGGGATTTCAGTTCGGACGCCCCAGGCGCCACCTCGACATCGAATGCTGTGAATCCGGATCCGGGCGATATCAGGATGGCAGCGCATTCGGCACGAGCGGCCGAGGCTTCGTCCGGGAGGATGACGATGCTGCAGGCGCCCACGCCCGCGAGCATAGGCTTTAGCCATGAAGTCAGCCGCCTGGGAAGAACTCCGCCACCTCATCATCGAGCGCGCGGTCGTACGCGGCACGGTGATCTTGTCGAGCGGCCGGGAGGCCGACTATTACGTCGATCTACGCCGCGTCACCCTCGACGGCAAGGCGGCACCGCTCGTCGGCGCGGTCATGCGGGAGCTCACCGCCGACCTCAAGTACTCGGCGGCTGGCGGCCTCACCCTCGGCGCCGACCCCGTGGCCACCGCGATGCTGCATGACGCCGCCAAGCATGGCCTCGTCCTCGATGCCTTCGTCGTCCGCAAGGAGGAGAAGCACCACGGCCTCCAGCGCCGGATCGAGGGCCCAGATGTCGAGGGCAGGGCGGTGCTCGCCGTCGAGGACACCTCGACCACCGGGGGTTCCGTGCTCACTGCAGTCGAGGCGCTAGAGGCGGCAGGTGCGCGCACGGTCGCCGTTGCGGTCATTGTTGACCGTGGTGCCGGACCGAGGATTGTCGAACGCGGTATCGAGTACCGGGCTGCCTATTCACTGGCCGACCTCGGCCTGGAGTAGCGACGCACGGTGCTCCTCGTCATGAACAAGCACCTGCATGATGAGGCCCTGCACGTCGATGATTCCGAAGTCCTCATGCTCGGCCTCAGCGGTCCAATCGTCTGGTGAGAGTTCCCTGAGCCGGTGGAGTAACGCGGTGCGGCTGGCCAGCAGGCGAGCCCCTGACTCGTCGACGCTTATCTCAGCGAAGGTTCGCGTTGTTACGTCAGCATCGGGCTCCCACCAAGCCCACTGCGGGCGCGACCCACTTGACCTCAACGTGACCATCTCGTCGATTCGCGGGAGCCAGACCTCGGTGTCGACACGGCTCAGGTGACCGACGATGACAGCCGGTGCCCACGTTGACGGATCCGCCGGGATCGGGGCAGCTTGGGCGGCTGTGATGAGTCGATCGGCCGACATGAGCAGTTCAACCATGAGGACCGACGCAGGATTCGCCATGACTGGGAGTGCCGCGAATTAGGAGCGAGCCTGCTCGCGACGATGCTTGATGATCTCGATGACGATCGGCAGGACGCTCACGACGACAACGAGGATGAGGATGATCTCGACGTTCTTCTTCACGAATTCGATATTGCCCAAGAAGTAGCCGGCGAGAGTGACGAGCCCAGCCCACAGCACGGCACCGATGGCACTGAAGGTGAGGAACTTTCCAAAGTCCATGCGACCGACCCCGGCGATCGCGGTGATAAACGTGCGAACGATCGGGACGAATCGGGCGAGCACGATTGCCCGGGCCCCGTACTTCTCGAAAAAGGCATGCGTCTTGTCGACGTATTCGCGCTTGAAAAGCTTGGAGTCGGGCTTTCGGAACATGGCCGGGCCGACCTTGTACCCGATCCAGTAGCCGACGACATTGCCGAGGATCGCGACGGCGATGAGCAGCGCCACCGCTCCCCAAATATTGAAGGCGATGAACCCCTGAGCGATGAGCATGCCGGTGATGAACAGGAGGGAGTCGCCCGGAAGGAAGAAACCGATGAGGAGGCCACACTCGGCGAAGATGATGCCGAGCACCACCCAGAACGCGACCGCACCGAAACTGCGAAGGAGTGCTTCAGGATCAGGACCGAGGGCATCGACGACCGTCGCAAGTGCATGCATGCTGTTGAGGCTATCGTCACCGGAGTGGAAATCGGTGAGGAACCGCCCGGGGTCGGTCCGCACCCTGCGCCGTGGCCCGATGACCCGCGACTTGACCCTGAGTTGCTCCTCTTAGGCGATCGGCGGAATGTCGTCGACGGGTATCGCTATTGGCGGCTCGAGGCCATCGTCGAAGACCTTGACACGCGGCGGCACGGGTTCCATGTGGCGATCGAGAATTTCTCACACGACTTCAACATCGGTTCAGTTGTTCGAACTGCGAATGCCTTCCTCGCAGCTGAGGTACATATTGTTGGCAGACGCCGCTGGAACAGGCGCGGCGCCATGGTGACCGATCGCTATCAGCACGTCAGGTATCACGCGGACGCAACCGCGCTTGCCGACTGGTGCCTCTCCAGCGAGCTCAGGCTCATCGGGATCGACAACCTTCCGGGGTCGGTCCCCCTTGAGACCTTCGACCTGCCGCGGGACTGCGTCCTGCTCTTTGGGCAGGAGGGAGAGGGGCTGTCGGAGCAGGCGCGATTCGCCTGCTCAGCGGTGCTCTCAATCGCACAGTTCGGATCGACGCGATCAATCAACGCCGGCGCAGCCGCTTCAGTCGCGATGCACGCGTGGATCCGCCGTCACTCATTCGACCAGCAGCCCTAGCCGCCGCCGGGCTTGTCGGACGTTCGGGGGCTGTCGGGGTCCGGGATTAGACTGGGAACAGATGAGCATGCGACCCCGGGAACTGCGCCTTTGGCAACGGGAGGCCCTCGAGAAGTACGAGGCCGAAAAGCCCGAGGACTTTCTCGTCACGGCGACCCCGGGCGCCGGCAAGACCACCTTCGCTCTCACCCTCGCCCGGCGCCTGCATGAGGCGCGCCTCATCGATCGGGTCATCGTCGTGGTCCCGACCGATCACCTCCGCACCCAGTGGGCCGATGCTGGATCAGGATCGGGCCTGTACCTCGACCCGACCTTGAAGAACAGCGTCGGTCCGGTACGTCCCGGCACCGACGGCTACATCACCACCTATGCGCAGGTCGCCTCCCACCCGATGCTCCACCGGGCAAGGACCCAGGCGAAGCGCACGCTCGTCATCCTCGACGAGATCCATCATGCGGGCGACAGCCTCTCGTGGGGCGACGCCGTCGTCGAGGCCTTCAGCGTTGCCGCGCGTCGACTCTGTCTCACCGGCACGCCGTTCCGCACAAACCCCAATGAGCGGATTCCATTCGTCCGATATGAGGACTCCGGTGACGGCGAGCTCCTCTCGGACGCCGACTATGCCTACGGCTACGCCGAGGCCCTTGCCGACGGCGTTGTTCGACCGGTCGTCTTTGCCGCGTACTCGGGAACAAGTCGCTGGATGAACTCCGCAGGCGAGGTCCTAAGCGCCTCGCTCTCCGGAAACGAGTCCAAGCGCCTTGAGGAAGCCGCCTGGCGCACCGCCCTTGACCCGGGTGGCAACTGGATCCCCCATGTCATCGCCGCTGGCGATCAACGCCTCACCGACCTCCGGGAGTCCGGGACTCCCGATGCAGCCGCCCTCATGCTCGCCACCGATCAGGAGTCCGCGCGCGAGTACGCGAAACTCGTGAAGAAGGTCACCGGGCATGCCGCCGTCCTCGTCCTCTCTGATGATCCGCGATCGAGTAAAAAGATCGAGGCCTTCAACAAGGGCACCGAGCGCTGGCTGGTCGCGGTCCGGCAGGTCTCTGAGGGCGTCGACATCGTCCGGCTGAATGTGTGCCTGTGGACCACCTCATATCGGACCCCCCTGTTCTTCTCGCAGGCAATCGGTCGCGTTGTCCGCGCTCGAAATCTCCGCGAGAGTGCCACCGTCTTCCTGCCTGCGGTTAAGCCACTCCTCGCCCTCGCTGCCGAGATGGAGGAGGTCCGCAATCACGTCGTGCGGGTACCCGCGGCCGAGGAGGGCCTCGGGGACTTCGTCATCGAACGGCTTGCTCCCGAGCCCGGAGCGGCGGAATTCACAGCCCTCGATGCCGAGGCCGAGTTTGCCCACCTCCTCCAAGGTGGGCGCGCAATCACCGCCGAGGTCAGCCCCGACGACGAGGATTTCCTCGGACTGCCCGGCCTGCTCACCGCTGAACAAACGGCCACCCTGCTCGCCGCCCGTGACGCCGAATTGCGCAAGCGCGGTCCCGCCACCTTGTTCGATGACCTCGATGACGATGCCACCGGCGATGGCGCTACCTGGCGAGATGTCGATGCCCTTCGGCGCGAGGTGCACGGCCTCGTCGGCCAGTGGGCTTCACGATCCACCAGCAGCCACGCCGAAGTCCATGTTGAATTGCGCAGGGCGGTGCCCGGCCCGCCATCAGCCTCCGCTCCCCTCGAGGTGCTCCTCGCGCGTCGCGATTACCTGCTTGGTCGCGTGGGATGACCCTGCAAGGGTGGCGCCATGCCTGAATCGACGTCGACGCGCGTGCTGCTTGCGAACGTACAGTTTCGCAGGCTCTTTTTCGCACGGACGATCAGCAACATCGGCAACGGGGTCGCGCCAATCGCCATTGCATTCGGCGTCCTTTCGCTCCCGGGTGCCACCCCGACCTCGCTGAGTATCGTTCTCGCGGCACAGGCGATTCCGCTTGTTCTCGTCCTCCCGGTCGGCGGTGTCGTCGCCGACCGTCTCGGGCGGGCGAAGGTCATCGCGATCACCGACCTCATCCTCAGTGCATTCGTCATGCTCACCGCGGCGCTCTTCCTGACCGGCACCGCAACGGTTCCGCTCCTCGCCCTCATCGGGGCGATCTCCGGCTGCCTCAACGCTCTGTGGTGGCCAGCGATGAGCGGCCTGGTCCCAGAGGTGGTCGACGACGAGCATCTGCAGCCTGCGAACGCCTTTGTCAGCGTCGCCTCGAACGCTGGCCTCATTGCCGGTAACGCCATCGGTGGGGTGCTCGTCGCCCTCATCGGCTCTGGATGGGCCATTGCCGTCGACTCTGTCTCGTTCATCATCGCCGGGCTGCTCGTCTTCTCGATGCGCGACGTCTCCAGTCGACATAGTTCCGGCGAGTCGACCTTCGCCGACCTCGCTCACGGCTGGCGGGTCTTCTGGTCATATCGCTGGGTCGTGGTGATCGTCGGAGCCTTCAGTTTTGTCATCATGGTGTGGCGCGGGGCGGAGGAGGTCATGGGCCCGGTCCTCGCACGCGAGGTCTACGGCGGCGCCGCCGGATGGGCGTTCATCATGGTCTTCCAGTCCGTGGGCCTGCTCCTTGGAGCCGTGGTTGCGAGCAAACTGCGCGTGCGAAGGCCGCTCGTCGTCGGCATGGTCGCAATGCTGACCCTGCCGCTCTGGCTCGCAACACTTGCCTTCGAACTGCCGATCGGGTGGGTCGCGTTGGGCTCATTCGCCTGCGGGGTCAGCCTCGAACTTCTCGCAGTCTGGTGGTTCACTGCGATGCAGACGAACATCCCGCGCGATGCCCTGTCTCGGGTCAGCGCCTACGACGCCATGGGCTCCTTGATGTTTGGCCCGATCGGCCTGGCGATCTCCGGACCGCTCATCGTGAGCGTCGGGGCAAACGAGGCCTTCCTCATTGCCGCCGCCGTTGCAACTGCGGCAATTCTCGGATCCCTCCTCTTTCGCTCGGTCCGACAACTCAGCAGTGAGCCTGCCTCAATGTAAACGTTGTCGTGATGGGAGGATGGTGGCGTTCGCGAGTCCTTCATCCTTAATCGCAGGAGCAACAGATGCCCATTGCATCCCCCGAGGTCTACGGCCAGATGCTCGACCGAGCCAAGGCTGGCAAGTTCGCCTACCCGGCGATCAACTGCACCTCGTCACAGTCCATCGTCGCGGCAATACGCGGCTTCGCCGAGGCCGAGTCCGACGGCATCGTCCAGATCTCGTGGGGTGGGGCCGAGTTCGCGTCCGGCCAGATGATCAAGGACATGGTGGCGGGCGCAACCGCCCTCGCCGAGTTCACCCACTCAATCGCGAAGCACTACGACGTCAACATCGCCCTGCACACCGACCACTGCCCGCAGGAGAAACTGGCCGGGTTCATGGAACCGCTCATCGCCATCTCGCAGGAGCGGGTCGCCAAGGGCCTCGCGCCGCTGTTCCAGTCGCACATGTGGGACGGCTCGGCCGTGCCGCTCAAGGAGAACCTCGACATTGCATCACGCATGCTCGATGCCTGCGTCAAGGCGAACATCATCCTCGAGATCGAGATCGGTGTTGTCGGCGGCGAGGAGGACGGCATCGAGGCGACTCATGACGCCAAACTGTTCTCGACGATCGACGATGGCATTGCCACCGCCGAGGCGCTCGGCCTCGGCGAGCGTGGTCGCTACATGGTGGCTGCGACCTTCGGCAACGTCCATGGCGTGTACAAGCCCGGCAACGTGGTGCTGACCCCGTCCATCCTCAACGACATCCAAGGTGCAGTGGGCGCGAAGTACGGCAAGGACAAGCCGTTCGACCTCGTGTTCCACGGCGGGTCAGGCTCGCTACTAACTGAGATCCGCGAGGCGCTCGACTACGGCGTCGTGAAGATGAACATCGACACCGACACCCAGTACGCCTTCACCCGGCCGATCGCCGATCACATGTTCAAGAACTACGACGGCGTTCTGAAGATCGACGGTGAGGTCGGCAACAAGAAGCAGTACGACCCGCGCGCCTACGGCAAGTTGGCCGAAAAGGGCATGGCCGACCGCGTCGTTCGTGGCTGCGAGGACCTGCGCTCCGCCGGCACCAAAATGAAGTAGGGAACCCAACCACCAACCCAAACTCCACCCCCACCCCCACCCGCACCCCAACCCCAGCCGGTAGCGGGTTGGGGTTGGTTTTGGTGGCTCGCTGACAATGAGAGGGTTCAGGTATGACCATTGGTGTAGATCTCCTCGACGGTACCCCTCCCACCTTCCTTCCGGCCGACGAGATTGTGGTGACGGCGCTCGCAGGCGGCGCAGATGCGCATGACGTCGTCCGCGACCACCCGACGAGCTCACTGGCCTGGGCCGTTCTTGCTGACGAGGCCTGGGGCGACGGACAGGTGATCGAGTCATACGCCTTCGCCCGGGTCGGCTACCACCGCGGGCTCGATGCCCTGCGCCGAGGCGGCTGGAAAGGTCACGGGCCAGTCCCGTGGAGCCACGAGCCGAACCAGGGCTTCCTTCGCTGCCTTCGCTCCCTCGGCCGTGCCTCCGGCGCGATCGCTGAGTCCGATGAGGCTCAGCGGATCACGGCATTCCTTGCCGACTGCGATCCATCGATCCCCAGCGCCTAGACCATGCCGCGCACGATCGTCATCGGCGGCGGCATCAGCGGCGTCGCCTGCGCGGCTGCACTGAACGACCGCGGCCACTCGGTGACCCTTCTCGACAAGGGTCGGGTGCTCGGAGGTCGGATGGCCTCCCGCCGCATCCGCGACTCCGGCACTCCATCCGATGGTCACGTCGTCGATATCGGTGCGTCGTACTTCACCGCCCAGCATGAGCGTTTCCGTTTGCTCATCGAGCGCCTCGTCGGTCTCGGGGTCGTACGCGCTTGGACCGACACCTTTCATGTTGCCTCGTCCGAAGGAATCCTCGGGGTCAAAACCGGACCGATGCGTTACACAGCCAACAGCGGCCTCCGGTCAATCGTCGAACACCTCGCGAGCGAGCTGCGTGACACCGCGGTCATGTCTGCGCGCGATTCCGGGCCGATCTCGGTGGAGGAAAGCGCACTGACCGTCAATGGCGAAGGGGTCAACGCGGTCGCCGTGTGCATGCCTAGCCCGCAGGCGCGCCAACTCCTAAATTCAACGTCACCTGCACTGGCGGCGGCGCTGGACGCCACTCACGAGGTGGCCTGGGAGCCGGTGATCGCCGTGACGGCCGTCTTCGATGAGGCGACCTGGTGCGAGTTCGACGGCATCTTCGTCAATGACGATCCCGTCATCACCTGGATCGCGAATGACGGCAGCCGTCGCGGAAATGGCGCCCCAGTGCTCGTCGCCCACGTGCAGCCGGTGCTCGCTGCCAGGCACCTGACCGAACCTTCACAGGTGCTTCCGGCCGCACTCGGCGCTGTGAAACGGGTACTCGGCATCTCGGAGCATCCGAGCTGGGCGGATGCCAAGCGGTGGACCTACGCCAAGCCGCTCACGGCCTCGCCGCAACCCTTCTTCCTCGACCCCGGGATCAACCTCGGACTCGCAGGGGATGCGTGGTCCGATGGCCCGCGGGTCGAGACTGCCTGGCTCTCCGGTCACCTGCTGGGCGAGGCGCTGGCGGATCGGCTCGAAACAGGCGCTACTCGCTAGTCGCGTCCGACAGCGGCCTCACGCCTGTAACCTGTCCCCATGCCCGCAATCGTTCTCGTCGGGTCGCAGTGGGGCGATGAAGGCAAAGGCAAGGCGACCGATCTGCTCGGTGGCCGGGTCGATTATGTCGTTCGCTACCAAGGCGGCAACAACGCCGGCCACACTGTCGTGATCGGCGACCAGAAGTTCGCCCTTCACCTGCTGCCCAGTGGCATCCTCACACCCGAGGTCATCCCGGTCATTGGCAACGGCGTCGTGATCGATCCGGCGGTGCTGCTCCACGAGATGGCCGGCCTCAACGGGCGCGGCATCGACACCTCGAAGTTGGTCATCAGCGCGAACGCCCACCTCATCACGCCCTACCACGTCACCCTCGACAAGGTGACCGAGCGATTCCTCGGTAACGCCAAGATCGGCACGACTGGTCGGGGTATCGGGCCGACCTACAGCGACAAGATCGCGCGCCTCGGCATCCGGGTGCAGGACCTGTTCGACCCCTCGATCCTGCGACAGAAGGTCGAGGGTGCTCTTGCGAGCAAGAACCAGGTGCTTGTCAAGGTCTACAACCGGCGGGCCCTCGAGATCGACGAGATCGTCGATTCACTTCTTGCATTCGCCGACCCACTGCGGCCGTATGTGGCTGACACCTCGCTCATGCTCAACGATGCCCTCGACCAAGGCAAGGTCGTTCTACTCGAGGGTGGCCAGGGCACGCTGCTTGACGTTGACCACGGCACGTACCCGTTCGTGACGTCGAGTAACCCGACTGCGGGTGGCGCCTGCACCGGCAGCGGCATCGGACCGACCCGCATCACGCGCGTAATCGGCATCCTCAAGGCCTATACGACCCGAGTCGGGTCTGGCCCATTCCCAACCGAGTTACTCGACGATGATGGCGAGCGGCTGAGGGTTATCGGCGGTGAACGCGGCGTGACCACGGGTCGCCCGCGGCGCTGCGGCTGGTTCGACGCACCAATCGCCCGGTTCGCAAGCCGCGTCAACGGGCTAACCGATACCTTCCTCACCAAACTCGATGTCCTCACTGGCTTCGAGCAAATCCCCGTGTGCGTCGCGTACGACGTCGATGGCGAGCGGTGCGACGAGATCCCGATGACCCAGACCGGGTTCCATCACGCGAAGCCAATCTACGAGAACCGGCCCGGCTGGACGGAGGACATCTCCGGTGCCCGCGAGGTGTCCGACCTGCCGAAGAACGCGCGCGACTACGTGCAATTCCTCGAGGACATCTCGGGCACCCGGATCAGCGCAATCGGCGTCGGCCAAGACCGCGATGCCACCATCGCAATCAACGACCTCATCGCCTAATCCGCACCCTTCCCCTCCGCGTTTGTCCCACGTTCTGATCCCCGGCCCGATGACACCAGTCGCGACACCGTGCTGTTCTCTGTCCTCGCGGACGACCGGTCGACGGTAAAGCGGCGGCTCAAGGCAAGAGTGGCCGAGCACCGCTCGCTCGGTGCACCCCATTTGGCGTGAACATTCACCTCGTTCTACGCTCCGGAACAGGAAGCATCACGACAGGCAGATTCACCGACTGAGGAGCATCATGGAATTCATCGCCGACCCAGCAGAGGGCAAGCGCGTCTACGACCTCGATCGTGCGCATGTCTTCCATTCATGGAGTGCTCAGGGCGCGCTGAACCCGATGGTCATCGCAGCCGCCGAGGGTTGCTACTTCTGGGATTACGACGGCAACAAGTTTCTTGACTTCTCATCGCAGCTTGTCAACGTGAACATCGGCCACCAGCACCCAAAGGTCGTCAAGGCGATCCAGGACCAGGCTGCGAAGCTCTCAACCATCGCTCCCCAGCACGCGAACGCCGCGCGGGGTGAGGCGGCCCAACTCATCACAGGTCTCGTCGACGACAACATGAACAAGGTGTTCTTCACCAACGGCGGCGCCGATGCAGTCGAGAACGCGATCCGGATGGCCCGCATCCATACGCACAAGCACAAGGTGCTCTCCTTCTACCGCTCGTACCACGGCAACACGGGTGCCGCGATTGCCGCAACTGGCGACCCGCGTCGCTGGCCGAATGAGTACGCGTCGCAGCATGTCCACTTCTTTGGCCCTTATCTCTACCGCTCGGCCTTCTGGGCCGCCTCGCAGGAGCAGGAGTCGGAGCGCGCGCTTCAGCACCTTGAGCAGGTCATTCAATTCGAGGGACCCGGCACCATCGGCGCAATCCTCATCGAGAGCGTCGTTGGCACGGCCGGAGTGCTCGTGCCCCCAGCGGGCTACCTCGAGGGCGTGCGGGCAATCTGCGACAAGCACGGCATCGTCCTGATCGCCGACGAGACGATGTCCGGCTTCGGCCGCACAGGCGCCTGGTTCGCGTTCCAGAACTGGGACGTCAAGCCCGACCTCATCGTTTTCGCGAAGGGTTCGAACTCCGGCTACGTCCCGGTCGGCGGCGTGATCATCAGTGACGAGATTGCCGCAACCTTCGACACGAGGGTTTTCCCCGGCGGACTCACCTACTCCGGCCATCCGCTGGCCGCAGCGTCCATCGTTGGTTCCATCACCGCGATGAAAGAGGAGGGCATCGTCGAGAACGCCGCCTCAATCGGCAGGAACATCCTCGGCCCGGGCCTGCGTGCGCTGCAGGAGAAGCACCCGGTCATCGGCGAGGCCCGCGGCCTCGGCGTGTTCTGGGCGCTTGATCTCGTGACCAACCGCGAGACCCGCGAGCCCCTCGCCCCGTACGGTGGCACCTCCCCGGCCATGAACGAGCTCATTGCCGAGAGCAAGAAGCGCGGACTCATGCCGTTCGCAAACTTCAACCGCATGCATGTCGTGCCGCCGTGCACGGTCACTGAGGCGGAGGCCAAGGATGGCCTCGCAATCCTTGACGAGGTATTCACGGTCATTGACAAGCACTACGTGGGCTAGCCGTGTTGCGAGGTTAGGCTCGCGATGTGGACATCCTTGTTGTTGGCTCCGGTGCTAGGGAGCATGCTCTCGTCACGGCTTTGAAAGCGGACAAAAGTGTCGGACGCATCATCTGCGCACCAGGTAATGCCGGCATCGCCCACGAAGTCGAGACACGCGATCTCGACGCAACCAACGCACAAGCCATCGCCGACCTCGCAGCTGAGTGCGCCGTTGACCTCGTCGTGATCGGCCCGGAGGTCCCCCTTGTCGCAGGGGCGGCCGACTCGGTGCGTGCCTTGGGCATCGCGTGCTTCGGCCCGTCCGCGGCTGCGGCGCAACTCGAGGGGAGTAAGGCCTTCGCGAAGCAGGTGATGGACGAGGCAGGCGTTGATACCGCCCGAGCCCGCGTATGCGGGGTCATGGACGAGGTCGCGCAGGCCCTCGACAAGTTCGGCGCCCCCCACGTGGTGAAGGACGACGGGCTCGCGGCGGGCAAGGGTGTCGTCGTCACGAATGATCGGGACGAAGCCCTCGCTCACGCGCAGGCCTGCCTGAGCCGGGGGGTCGACGCGAGGGTTGTGATTGAGGAGTACCTCGATGGGCCTGAGGTCTCGCTGTTCGGCATCACCGACGGCACGATGATCATCCCGCTCGAGCCAGCACAGGACTTTAAGCGGGCTTTTGACGGCGATGCTGGGCCGAACACCGGTGGCATGGGTGCCTACTCGCCGCTGCCGTGGGCGCCGCCAACGCTCGTCGCCGATGTCACTGAGCGGGTCCTGCAGCCGATGATCGACACAATGCGTGAGCGGGGCACCCCGTTCGTCGGCCTGCTGTATGCAGGACTCGCCCTCACTGCGCGTGGCACGCGGGTCATCGAGTTCAATGCCCGGTTCGGTGACCCCGAGACCCAGGTGGTGCTCGCCCGTCTGGCCTCGCCACTCGGCCAAGTACTTCTTGCGGCCGCAACCGGCACCCTCGACGCTCTTCCGCCCCTCGCTTGGCGCGAGGGGGCTGCCGTCACCGTCGTCATCGCCTCGAGGGGCTATCCCGAGAACCCGGTCACCGGAGACCTCATCGAGGGACTCGATGCGGCGGGGTGCGTTGAAGGAGTCACGGTGCTCCACGCTGGTACTCGGGCGACCGCCGCGGGCATCGTCACCGCGGGCGGTCGAGTGCTCTCGATCACGGCCCAGGGCGAGTCCTTGGCGCAGGCTCGAAACCGCGCCTACAAGGCGATCGATCGCATCAGCATCGAAGGGGCGCATCACCGGTCAGACATCGGCCTAGCGGCTGCTCGCTGACTAGAAATATGTCCGATAGTCCTCGCAATCATTAAATATGGTCGGGTAGCCTCACCTCATCGCCCGAGGAGGACCCATGAACGTATCCCGTGTTGTTTGCGCCGCAGCGGCGGGTATCGCTGCAGTGAGTCTTGTCGCAGCCGGATTCCCGTCGGTGGCCAACGCGGCCAACAAGCCGGGCGACAAGTGCACGAAGGCCGGCATCACGGTTCATGTGGGCAACATCGATATTCGCTGCACGAAAAAGGGAAGCGCGCTCATCTGGGTGAAACTCGCGAGCGGGGGTGGATCAAACAGCGGGTCGGGCTCAAGTGTGGGGATATCGTCCAATGCCAGTATCCCGAAGGTCATCCAGAACTGGGGCCTGGCTGTCGACACCTACGATTCCGGCAGTGGGAAGGCCGGAGTCATGCAGATCAAGGGTGTGACGCCCCCGACCTTCGGTAACGCAGATGATGATGCCATGTACCGCCACATCCTGGGCGTTTACGGGCTGGATGTGAAGGGCGTGAAGGAGCCGCAGATGGCCTTCATCGCACCCCTCGGTACGCCGGTGATCTCGATGGTCGATGGCACCGTCTGCGATCTCCCGACGCTGTACAGCAATGACTACAGCGTCCGAGTCGCTCCCACCGGGACCACATGCCTACCGGGCGGCATCGCCTCGATCCTGTTCGAGCATGAGCACCTCATCAGCCCGACAGTGAAGGTGGGTGCCAAGGTCAAGGCGGGTCAGCAGATCGGCACCGTCAGTGACTACAACCCCCACTGGAAGGCCAAGGGCCTCGGAATGATCGAAACTGGCGTCTTCTTCTCCAAGAACGACAACAGCGGCAAGCCGTGGCACGCCTGCCTGGCCAACTACCTCGCCCCGGCCAAGAAGGCCTCAATGCTTGCGGTGCTCACCTCCGTCCAGAAGGCCTGGATCGCCGAGCGAGGTGATCCGACGCTCTACGATCTCGCAGCACAGAATCCAGTGGGCTGCCTCACCACCGTCGACATCACCGACAGCAACACCGGCGCTAGGTAGTCCGGCGCGGGCAATCCACGGCATCACGCTGGGAGTTGGTAGCGCCCAAGGGGCGTGGAAGGATGAGGCCGTGGCCTCAGCGATCCCGAACGTGCTCTCCGGACGTTACGCATCCGTTGCCATGAACGACATCTGGTCGCCGGCCGCGAAGATCGTCCTTGAACGAAGGCTCTGGATCGCGGTGATGACGGCGCAGTCTGAACTGGGCTTGTCGATCCCCGTAGCCGCAATTGCCGACTACGAGTCGGTCCTCGAGCAGGTCGATCTGCAGTCGATTTCCGATCGCGAACGTGTGACGAAGCACGACGTCAAGGCACGCATCGAGGAGTTCAACGGCCTCGCGGGCCATGAGTTCATTCACCTCGGGATGACCTCGCGGGATCTCACTGAGAACGTCGAGCAACTGCAGATTCGCGGGGCGCTCGCCCTGGTCCGGGACAAGTCGGTCGCCGCGCTTGCGCGCCTCGCCTGCCTGGCCGCCCAGTACTCCGACACCGCAATCACCGGCAGGTCTCACAACGTCCCGGCTCAGACCACGACTCTGGGCAAACGATTCGCGAGCGCAGCGGACGAGCTGCTCATGGCCTATGCGCGCATTGATGAACTACTGGCGCGCTACCCGTTACGCGGCATCAAGGGCCCGGTCGGCACGGCGCAGGACATGCTCGACCTGCTCGACGGCGACGCGTCGAAACTGCAGGCCCTCGAGGCGGGTGTGGCCAGCCACCTCGGATTCACTTACGTGCTCACGAGCGTCGGACAGGTCTACCCGCGCTCACTCGACTTCGATGTGGTCTCCGCCCTTGTTCAGGTGGCGGCAGCGCCGTCGAGTTTGGCCACCACGATCCGCCTCATGGCCGGCCTCGACCTCGTCACTGAGGGCTTTCGACCCGGGCAGGTTGGATCCTCCGCGATGCCGCACAAGATGAACAGCCGCTCCTGCGAGCGCGTGAACGGGTTCGCCGTCCTCCTTCGCGGCTACCTCGCCATGACCGCGGAGTTGGCCGGCAACCAGTGGAACGAGGGAGATGTCTCGTGCTCGGTAGTGCGCCGGGTTGCCCTGCCAGACTCATTCTTCGCCATCGACGGCCTGTTCGAGACGTTTCTCACGGTGCTCGACGACTTCGGCGCCTTCCCTGCCGTCATCGATCGTGAACTCGACCGCTATCTGCCCTTCCTCGCGACGACAAAGATTCTCATGGCTGCCGTACGCGCCGGGGTGGGTCGAGAAACCGCCCACGAGGCCATCAAGGAGCACGCTGTCGCGGTGGCGCTCGCACTGCGCGAACATGGTGCAGCCGGCAACGACCTCCTCGACCGACTTGCCGCGGACGAGCGGCTGGGCCTGTCTCTGCGTGACCTTCAATCGCTCATCTCCGAGCCGCTCGACTTCACCGGCGCTGCTGCCGCACAGGTGCAGGCGGTCATCGAGCGAGTGGGCATCATCGCCGCGCGGCACCCGGGAGCGTCCGCCTACAAACCTGGAGACATCCTGTGAGCATCGATCCGAGCTCCTACAACCTTCCCGACGGCTACACACACCTGTACTCCGGAAAGGTCCGAGACCTCTACACGACGCCAGAGGATCGCCTCCTGTTCGTGGCGAGCGATCGCATCTCCGCCTTCGACTGGATGCTGCCCACGGTCATCCCCGATAAGGGCCGGATCCTCACGCAGCTCTCGCTGTGGTGGTTCCACCAACTCGAAGGGGTCGTCCCCAATCACCTCCGCGGAACCAACGTTCCCGCGGCAGTGAAGGGCCGCGCAATGGTCTGTGACCGTCTCGAGATGCTGCCCATTGAGTGCGTCGTTCGCGGGTACCTCACAGGGGGTGGTCTCGTCGACTACCGCGAGGCGGGATCCATCTGCGGGGTCGGGTTGCCGCCGGGCCTCAAGGACGGCTCACTTCTCCCGAAGCCGATCTTCACCCCCGCAGAAAAAGCGCCGCTCGGCGAGCACGACCGAAACGTCACTTTCGACGAGGTCATGATGCTCATCGGACAGGAGGAGGCCCAGGAGCTCAAGCGTCTCTCACTGGAGATCTACCGCAGGGCCGACGAACTCGCGCGCGAGCGAGGACTCATCCTCGCCGACACCAAGTTCGAATTCGGGATCGGCATCTCAGGGAAATATGTCGGGCAGGTTGTGCTCGCTGACGAGGTCCTCACCCCCGATTCCTCCCGTTTCTGGCCACTGCTCGAGTGGGAGCCCGGGCAGGCCCAGCCGTCATACGACAAGCAGTATTTGAGGGATTGGCTCACCTCCCCAGCATCCGGCTGGGACAGGGCGAGCAACACCCCGCCACCACCCCTGCCTGACGAGATCGTTGACAAGACGCGCGCCAAGTACATCGAGGCCTACGAGCGACTCACCGGGGAGACCTTCAGGTGACCACCTGGCTCGTCACGGGAGGTGCCGGATACATCGGTGCCCATGTTGTGCGTGAGCTCGCTGCAAGCGGGCGACGGGTGGTCGTCCTCGACGACTTCTCGAGCGGCCTCGAACGAAAGATCCCTCCGGGCATCCCGATTGTCCGCGCATCTGTCGCCGATCGCGAGGCAGTTTCGGCGGCATTGATCGAGCATCGGGTCGACGGCGTCATCCATCTGGCTGCCAAGAAGGCTGCCGGCGAATCCGTCGACATCCCATTGCACTACTACCGCGAGAACGTCGTGGGCATGCTCAGCCTTCTCGAGGCTATGCACGAAACCGGCGTGAAGAGATTCGTCTATTCATCCTCCGCCGCCGTTTACGGCACGCCGTTCGCCAATCCGATCAGCGAGGATTCACCGTTGGTCCCCGAATCGCCGTACGGTGAGACGAAGGTTGTCGGGGAGTGGATGACCCGCGATCAGGGCATCGCAAACGGCTTGTCGTGGGTAGCCCTGCGGTACTTCAATGTGGCCGGGGCGGCCAGCGATGACCTCGGCGACACCAGCGTGAACAACCTCGTGCCGATGGTCTTTCAGGCCCTCGCCGACGGCGATCGTCCGAGGATCTTCGGCGATGACTATCCGACTCCCGACGGCACATGCATACGCGACTACATCCATGTCGCCGACCTCGCTGAGGCCCACGTTGCAGCCGCAGCCCACTGTGAGAAACACGACAGCGCCGTCGCCCTGAACGTCGGCCGCGGCGTGGGATCGTCTGTCCGCGAGGTCATGGACATGGTGTCCGAGGTCGTTGGAGCGGACGTTGATGCGGTCACGGTCGGCCGTCGTGCGGGCGACCCTCCCGCCTCAACAGCAGCGACCCTGCGCATCTTGGAAACCCTAGGGTGGTCAGCACGGCGTGACCTTCGCGACATGGTTGCCTCTGCGTGGTCAGCGTGGCAGGCGCACCCACCACGTTGAGGTAGCGCGATGGTCCATATTCGGACTTCGAAAGAACACCGTGAAAACACGGTGGTGCTCAGCGTCGACTTGCGCAAGAGTGAACGGGTATGCAGTCGGTATTCTGAATTTGGCTGGACGAGAACACCCCCGAACGGAGCAAGAAATGAAGAACAGGCGCACTATCCGTCGCTTGACCCTCGCGCCCGCCGTCGCCGGCATCCTCATGCTGTCAGCCTGCGGCGGTGGCGCGGCACCGGAAGCGGTCGTACTTCCGTCGAGCAACGGTCAGCCGGCCGCCGATGGCTCGGGAGGCTACATGCTGCCCGATTGCACCGGGGTGGATCCCGCTAATTGCGTGTACGACGGCTTCGACCCGGCCGTCAACGGCTTCAGTTTCGCAAACTGGGCTGCCGTCGGCACCGTTGATGCCACCTCCCTCGTCGCACTCTTCGGCGAAGAGGCCGTGTGTGCGGAGACGACTGCCGAGGGGTGCGTTCTCTTCCCGGCGGCCGAACAGTGGGCTGCCCAGGTCAATGAGGCGATGGTAGGCGGTCGCTGCGAGGGTATGGCCGTCATGGCGCAGCGACTGTTCTCGAATTCTGCGTCACTCATCGACCTTGATCCCGCCGCCAAAACAACCTTCGCTCTCTCGAAAGACGACCCAGACGTCATCGACGCCATCGACTTCTGGTGGACCACGCAAATGTTCGTCCCGGTCCAGGAGGCCTATATGGCCTTCCATGAGTACGAGCCATCTGAGGTCGCAAAGGAACTTGCATTAGGGATCGCATCGGGCAAGAACTACACCCTCGCCATCTACTCCGACAAGGGTTCGGGCCACTCGATCACGCCATTTGCCGTTGTCTTCAACGGAAAGACTTACGCCATCTCGGTGTACGACAACAACTACCCCGGGACAGTCCAGCAGATCGTTGTCGATCCCGAGACTGAGCGTTGGAGTTACGCCGCAGGGGCGACTACGCCCGGCGCCCCGACGGGTGGGTGGGAGGGCGGCAAATCCACCATCGACCTCACCCCGATGGCGGCCCGGGCGGTGCCGACGAACGCTCCATTTAGTGATTCGGCGACGAAGGGCACCGTCAGCGCTCGCGGCAACTACTCAACCGTCCTCGTCACCTCTGCTGACGATGACACGATGGTCGGCGTCACGTTCACCATCGACGGCAAGACCTACGACACGACGGATCCCAACACTGACCCACCCGCCGGCGTCTACTCCCGGCCACTGCTCGGCGCGGGCTTGTCAGGCAACGGAACGACGGTCATCGTCGATCGGGATCGTGTTCCTGAGTTCCAGGCAGACGGTGTCGCCCGCTCGCGCGACACGAACGAAACGCTTGACGACGCCGCATACACGATGTCCATCGACTCCGATGGTGCTCCGCGCGTGACCGTGCGCACGAGCACCGGGCCTCGCGAGGACGACAGATCGACCTTCAGGGCGAACAACGACGGCGGGGTCGAGGTGGCACCCCCACCCGGCCGTGAGGCCGACGTGAACATGGCCAACGGCTACAACAACTTCAATGCACCCGTGCCGGACGGCGGGAGCTTCAACGTCGGGCCGAATAACCGTCGCGGCGAGGCCCCGGTCGGCTTCTCAGACGGCTCTGGTCGACCCGGTCCTGCCTTTAACATTCCCAGCGAAAATCCGGGAGGCGGTGTTATCGACCGCCGGGCACAGTTCGATCCGCAGACCGGCGAAATCATCGTGAGGGAACGCCCAGGGCGCCCTGAGCAGGTAAATGGCGCACAGGTCGATCAGTTCCGGGCAATGGCCGGCCCCGGCCCCGAGGGTGGTCCCAATCTGGGAGCCAGTGGTGGACCCAATCCCGGGACGAACGATGGCCCCAATCCCGGGCCCCAAGGCTCCGGTGGGCCGGCACAGCCCGGCGGCGGCGCAGGAGGACCCGCTCCTAACCAGAGCGGCGCACCCGCAGGCGGAGGATCAGGCGGAGGCGGCGCACCCGCACCTGACTCAGGAGGCGGCGCACCCGCAGGCGGCGGCACAGGCGGAGGCGGCGCACCC
>CAMCSO010000026.1 GCA_945877545.1 Bifidobacterium breve
CACTTCGATGGTCAGTTCAGCCGGATTCTGGACGAAATGACTGGGGGGTAACGGGGGAGGTTTTTGCGGAAGAAGTCGATCTCTAACCGCAGCAGGTTCTCTGCGACGACCTCCTGCGGTGTCATGTGCGTCACCCCGCTGAGGGGCACCACGGCGTGGCTGCGCCCTGCTGCGAGCAGTGCGCTGGAGAGCAGGAGCGTGTGCGCGGCGAGGACGTTGTCGTCGGCGAGGCCATGGATGAGCAGGAGCGGCCGGGTGAGCTGGCCTGCTCGCTCGATGAGCGAGGTGCGTAGGTACGCCTCGGGTGAGGTCTCGGGGTGGCCGAGGTAGCGCTCGGTATAGGCGGTGTCGTACAGCGCCCAGTCGGTGACGGGCGCTCCGGCAACGGCAGCATGGAAGACGTCAGGACGATCGAGGACGGCGAGCGCGGCGAGGTACCCGCCGAAGGACCACCCGCGAATCCCGACCCGAGTCAGGTCCAGGTCGGATTGATCTGCCGCGAGTGCCTGCAGCGCATCGACCTGATCCTCGAGCACCCGCGACGCGAGATCACCGCTAATGGCTCGATCCCATGCCGGGCCTCGCCCCGGGGTACCGCGGCCATCGGCTATGACGACCGCGAAACCCTGGTCGGCGACCCACTGATCAGTCGCGTATGCGCCAGCGGAGCGACCGACCCTTTGAGCGTGCGGTCCACCAGAGGGCGAGACGATGACCGGCAGCAGCCCGCTGCCGGGCAGGTAACCGGCTGGCCACAGGATACAGGTGCGCAGTTCACGTCTGGCCACGGTGGCGTAACTCGGCGTCACCTGAATGAGGGGGCGCTCGGCGAAGGACTCGACCGGGATGCGGCGGTCTGCGTCGCCGATGGTGAAGGTAGTGCCGGGCTCGGACGGGTCCGTCACGATGTCTACGCGAAGACCATCGCCGGCGACCGCCGAGGCCCAGCATCCGGGGGGCGTGAGTTCGACGGCCTCGCCGCTCGCGAGGTCAAGGCGATAGACCCCCTGCGACTCCGGCACGACCGACGCCGTAACGATGCAAGATTCGAGGTCGGCGCGCAGGAGATCCCTGACCTGTAGCCCAGGGGGCGACACTGCAACGCCGGCTCGGGTGAGACGATACGTGTCGGTGGCGAGGTCGTTGATGATATCGACGAGGATGCCGGACGAGTCCACGGTGGGCACCCCACCCGCGACATCGATCCACGCAGTGTCCGTCCGGGTGGCAAGAATCTCGAGGGTGCCGCGCTCGGCATCGACGCGCCCGATTTGAGCCGTCCGCTGATCACGCGACAGCAGCATGACGACACCATCGTGGACCGATGCGAGATACGGAAACCGCTCCGCGTCCCATTCAAGGCGAGTGCGCGTGCCGTCAAGGGTGACGAACCACAGGCTCACCTTCGCATTGGCAGTCCCGGCAGCCGGGTAGCGGTGAGCGACCGGTTCGATCTCCGGCCGGGCCGGGTCGCCAATCCAGCGGATCGCGACGCCGCTGTTGTCGTAATGTTCGACGAGGAGCCCGCCAGCGAGCCACCAGTGCCCGCGGAAACGGTCGAGTTCCTCAGCAGCGATGAAGTCGGCGAGCCCCCACGCCTCGTCCGCATGGGCCGGCTCGCAGAGCGCGACCGCCGAGTCGTCGCCGAGGCTCACCACATGAAGGCCATTGCCGCTCACGAAGGCGACATGCGTGCCATCGGGGCTCATCCGCGGGTCGATCACCGGCCCGGGTGCGGGCAGTTCAGTAGTGGCACCTGACTCGACCTCAACGACGTAGGGAACCCCGGACACCACGAAGGCGGCAACGGTCCCTGCCTCGTCGAGGCTGAATGCTGTGATGCCAGAGGTCACCTCGCGCATGCGCTCGCGCCGTGCCCGCTCCTCGGCAGGCAGATCACCGCTGGCAAGGAGGTCGGAAGAGGAGACGAGAAGCCGCTGCGACCCATCGGAGACATCAACGCACCAGAGATTGCCCGCTGGATCCTGGCCGCTCAAGCTGCGGATGAAGAACACCCTGGTGCCCCCGAGGGCAAAGTTCCGTGGACGGCCGAGCTGAAATCCGCGGGTTCGAGCTTTCTGGCGGGGGAAGGTATCGGTGCTCGACATAGACAGCATCGTGCCTCATACCCGGCGACACGGTAGCGTCGGAGCGTGAATCGACGACTGCTCTTCGTGCACGCGCACCCCGACGACGAAACAATCGGCACCGGGGCGACCATGGCCAAATATGTGAGCGAGGGGGCCCAGGTCACGCTCGTCACGTGCACGCTCGGCGAGGAGGGTGAGGTACTCCTCGAGGAGTTCGCCCATCTCGCGGCGGATAAGCAGGACGCTCTGGGCGATCACCGGCAGACCGAGCTCGCGAATGCGATGAGTGCCCTAGGCGTCACCGACTGGCGCCTGCTCGGCGGGCCCGGGAGGTTCCGCGACTCCGGGATGATCGGCACCCCGAGCAATGACAATGCCGGCTGCTTCTGGCGGGCCGACCTGCTCGAGGCTGCGCTGCCGCTCGTCGAGATCATCCGTGAGGTGCGCCCGCAGGTTGTCGTCACATACGACGACTTCGGCGGATACGGGCACCCCGACCACAAACAGGTGCATCGGGTCACGATTTATGCGCTCGCGCTGGCCGCGTCCCAGACATTCCGGGCTGACCTCGGCACACCTTGGACTGCGAGCAAGGTCTACTGGACCGCCTTCCCAAAGAGCGTCATGCGTGCTGGGATCGAGGCCATGAAGGAGCACGACGCCTCGAATGAGTTCGCGTCGATGGATCCGGACGACATCCCCTTCGCGTGCGACGACGAACTCGTGACGGCCGCAATTGACGGGAGCGCGTACCTGCCGGTGAAGATGGCTGCCCTGCGTGCCCACGGAACCCAGGTGAGCGTCGATGGCGGCTTCTTCGCCCTCGCCGACAATGTCGGGGCTGAGGCCTTCGGCACGGAGTACTACCGGCTCGCCTCCGGCGTCAGCGGCGCTCCCGAAGGACAGCGCGAGGCGGATCTTTTCGCTGGCATCAGCGAGTGACGCGACGCGCACCGGGGCTGCTGGCTATCCTGCGCATCATTGGGCTGGTGGTGGTCGGCCTTGCCGTTGGGATCATCGGATCCTTCCTGCAGGCGACCCGGGAAATCGTGACGATGCCGTGGGGGCAACTGGTCGTTCCTTGGGGAATGATCGCCGTCGTGGTGACGGTCATCATCGTCATCCGGGGTGGCGCGTGGCTGGTCCGCTCGCGGACGGGGGGATGGGCCGTGTTCGCGGGCTGGCTTGTCGCAACGATCGTCATGTCCGCGGAGTCGCCCTCCGGGGATCTGGCCATTTCCGGAGGTGGACGTCAGATGACCTACCTGCTCGGCGGGGTGATTCTTGGCGCCGCAGCGGCCACCTTCCCGATCTCGGGGCGATCGTCGCATACCATCAGCGGAGAACGAAGTCCCGCTTTCGAATCCCAGACTTGACGACCAGCGCACCGAAGGAGCCCGCCCCGTGGCCGAGCATCGCCGACTCCCGGCGCTGCCCGCCGTCGGAAGCAGGGCAAGGCTCATCATTGGCGGGATTCTCGCCCTCCTCGTGATCACGTACCTCGTCCTCATCCTGATGTCCGGCGGCGATGTCCGACAGGGCTCCGTCGTCCGCGGGGTGACGATCGGGGGGCTCAGTTCAGCCGAAGCCGTTGCCTCACTCGACGCAACCCTGGGAAAGATTTCAAGCAAGCCGTTCAAACTTGAGGCTGCCGGCAAGGAGTTCGTCGTCAAGCCCAAGGACGCCGGCCTTGAATTCGACGCCACGGCTACGGTGCAAAACGCCTCGGGACGCAACTGGAGTCCATTCGCACTCGCCGCGGACCTGCTCGGCCAGCGGGAGGTGGAACCGGTCGTCGTCGTGGATGAGGTGGCGCTCACGAGCCAACTCGACGGGATCGCGCTTGCGATCGATCGCCCCGCGATTGAGCCGTCCATCACGATCAAGAAGCAGGAGGCGACGCTCAAGGGAGGGAAGAACGGTCGGGCACTCGATGTTGAGGCAACGTCCGCCCTGCTCATCGAGGACCTGCTCAAGGCGAGGGAACCGATATCGGCACCGATCGTCAAGGTGCCGCCACTCGTATCCGAGGAGTCGGCCGATGAGTCGATGGCTCTAGCGAAATTGGCGATGGCTCAACCGATCATCGTGAAGGCAGGGGATTCGTCGGCGAAACTGCGTCCTAAGGCGATCTCCCGGGCCCTCACCTTCACCGCGGTTGGTGATCAACTCGAGCCTCGGATTGACGGTCAGGTGCTCCAGCGGGCCCTTGATGGCAAGCTCGAGGGGGCCGAGGTCCCCGGCCGAGATGCATCCTTCGAGATCGTCGACGGCAGGCCGGTCGTGGTGCCGTCCGTGGTCGGTAAGGGGGTATCGGACGTGGAGCTTGCGACCGCGGTGCTCGACGTCATCGATGAGGACTCTCCAGAGCGGAGCGTCGCGGTTTCCATGGCGGTTCGGGAACCTGCCGTCACGACCGAGCAGGCCCGAGCGCTTGGGATTACTGAGAGGCTGTCGACCTTCACGCAAAAGTTCCCCTACGCGGCGTACCGTGTGCAGAACATCGGTCAGGCCGCCCGAAACGTCAATGGCACACTCCTTCTGCCGGGCCAGACCTTCTCGATGAACGACGCCATGAAGGAGCGGACCGAGGCGAACGGCTACACGGTTGGCTTCGTTGTCGGGGCTGGCGGAGTTTTCGCCGAGGATCTCGGCGGCGGCGTTTCGGCGGCGACGACAACCGTGTGGACCGGAGCCTTCTTTGCCGGCATGGAGCGCGTCGCGACCCAGGCGCACTCGATCTATATCTCGCGCTACCAGCCCGGCCTCGAGGCAACCGTTGCCTGGGGATTGTTCGACATGAAGTTCAAGAACGACATGCCGACGGGGGTGTTCATCACGACCTCGATGACGAACAGCTCGATGACGGTGACCTTCTGGGGAACCCGGATCTACGACGAAATCAAGGCGGAGTTTGGCCCGAAGCAGGGCATCGTGCCGTTCACCACCATCTTCGACAAGTCCAAGACCTGCCTAGGACAAAGCGGTATGGACGGCTTCATCATTGCCGTGGATCGGGTCTTCTACAAAGACGGCGTTGAGGTCAAGCGCGAGACGATCACCACGAACTATCGAGCGGCGCCCGAGGTGGTGTGCGGCAAGAAGCCGAAGCCGGGGGAGGAGCCGCTCGCCCCGTCGACCGATAGTCCCTCCGGCACGAATACCCCGCAGCCGACGACGAATCCCGGCACTGACACCGCGCCGGCGGCTGCTGCAACCCCGACGCCGACCCCGCAATCGACGAAGAAGCCCAAGCCGACCCCACCGCCCGTGGAGGACGCCGCGCCGGCGCCCGGCCGCTAGAACCACCCTCTGCTACGAAACGATCTGCTGGCCCTCAGGGGTGTCCTTCACGACCACGCCCATAGCCGCCAGCACATCGCGTAGCTCGTCGCTCTGCGCCCAGTCTTTGGCTGCTCGGGCCGCAGCCCGGCGGTCGAGGAGGCCCTGGGCATCATCGGATACCTCGGCCACCCTCGGGGCGCGTCCGACATCTCGGACGAGGTCAAGGCCGAGGAGTGCATCGACCGCTGAGAAGGTCGCGAACTTTGCGCCGTCTGTGATGCCTGGATCCTTCTCCAACTGGCGAAGCGACATGATGGCCCGCGGGGTGTCGAGGTCGTCGGCGAAGGCCTCCGCGATGGCATCGTGATACTCAAGGTTCGGGGGACTCGACGGCGCTGACGCCCATTCGGCCACGCGGGTGCGCCAGCGAGAAAGGGCCGCGTCCGCCGCCTCAATGACCTCCCAAGTGAGGTTCATCTGCTGCCGGTATCGGTGCTGAAGAAATGTCAGGCGCAGGCTCAACGGGTCGAGTCCTCGCCCTGCAACGTCCGACACGAGCACGACGTTGCCGGTGGACTTGCTCATCTTGCGGCCCTCGAACAGCAGGTGCTCGGCATGGACCCAATGCCGCACGACCTCCTTGCCGGTGGCGCAGTTGCTCTGCGCCCGCTCGTCCTCGTGATGCGGGAACCGCAGGTCGATCCCACCGGTGTGGATGTCGATATCGTCGCCGAGTAGGGCGAGGCTCATCGCACTGCACTCGGTATGCCAGCCGGGATACCCGTTACCCCATGGGGTGTCCCACACGAGCTGGGTGCGCGACTCCCCGGCGCGCTTCCACAGCGCCCAGTCAGCGTGGAATCGCTTAGCGCTCTCGCCGCTTGCGTCGAACTTGTGGCCGGCCTTGAGCTGGTCAAGTCGGTTCCCGGAGAGGCGGCCGTAACCAGGGAAGCTCTGGGCATCGAAGTAGACACAGCCATCGACGCCGACGTAGGCGTGGCCACCGTCGATCAGCGTGGTGATGAGGGCAATCATGTCGTCGATCGACTCACTCGCGCGCGGGTAGTTGTCGGCCGGTGTGATGTTGAGGGCGGCGAGGTCGTCATGGAATCGCGCCTCGTAGTGCCGCGCCACGTCGAGGGCACCGCGGCCCTCGCTCTGGGCCTGCAGGAGGATGCGGTCCTCGGTATCGCCCTGCCCCTCGTCGACGTCGCCGAGCCCAAGACCACCGAGACCGGTGTCGTCGGCCATGTGACCGACGTCGGTGATGTTCTGGACGAGTTTCACTCGCAGGCCGCAGGCCTCGGCGCTTCGGCGGATGAGGTCGGTGAGGAGGAAGGTCCGCATATTGCCGACGTGGGCATCGCGATACACCGTGGGCCCGCAGGCGTACATGCGTAGGATCCCGGGCGCAGCTAGGACCACCTCGACCACCGAGCGAGCGGCGGTGTCATAGAGGCGAAGGGGTGCTGCAGGCACATGATCTCCTTCGATCGGGTGGGTTCGAGTCGCGCATGAGCAGCCTAGGGCAGTTCATCATCGCCGCCAGATGGACCGGAAGTCCCCCTGAGGACGGAATCACTGCCGACCGTTGTGTAGGTTGGGCATCGAAAAACCCCAGCGGACTTTCGGAGGCTCAGGTGACCTACACCATCGCATTCCCGTGCGTGGATCTCAAGGACAAGGCATGTATCGAAGAGTGCCCGGTCGATTGCATCTACGAGGGCGGCCGGATGCTCTATATCCAGCCGGACGAGTGCGTTGACTGCGGCGCCTGCGAGCCGGTGTGCCCGGTCGAGGCGATCTTCTACGAGGATGACGTCCCGGAGGAGTGGAAGGACTACACGGCCGCGAACGCCGAGTTCTTCGTCGATCTCGGGTCCCCCGGTGGCGCCGCAAAGCTTGGCGCGCAGGATTTTGACGCCGCTCTGCTCGCCGCAGTGCCGCCGCAGGAGCACGAGCACTGAGCCTTCCCCTCGAAGACCGTCTCCCGGAGTTTCCGTGGGACGTCCTCGCGCCCTACTCGAGGCGGGCCTCCGAGCATCCTGATGGCCTCGTGGACCTGTCCGTTGGCACGCCGGTTGATGCGACTGCGTTGGTCATCCAGCAGGCACTCATTGCGGCGGCGGATGCACCGGGCTATCCGACGACGGCCGGCACTCAGAGGCTTCGCGATTCGTGTGCAGGATGGATGCAGCGCCGACTCGGGGTGACGGTGCCGC
Source organism: Bifidobacterium breve (assembly GCA_945877545.1). Lineage (GTDB taxonomy): Bacteria > Actinomycetota > Actinomycetes > S36-B12 > S36-B12 > WLND01. Next base: position 7,598 of record CAMCSO010000026.1, read on the forward strand.
CGTCCGCAATCCTCCCGTCGATCGGGTCCAAGGAACTCGTCGCGAATCTCCCGACCATCTTGGGTCTTGGGGCTGATTCACATGTCGTGGTGCCCTTGGCGGCGTATCCCACCTACGCGGTCGGGGCGGGCGTGCTCAGTGCCCGCGTCACGGCAACGGATCGACCCGAGGATGTTTCTGATGCCGACCTCATCTGGATCAACTCCCCGGGGAACCCAACCGGACGAGTGATGCCGGCGGATCAGATGCGGGCGATCGTCGCGCATGCCCGGAGCACAGGCGCGGTGGTCGCAAGTGATGAGTGCTATGTCGAACTCGGCTGGGATGCAACTCCGTTCTCGGTCCTCCACCCGTCCGTTGTCGGCAATGATCATTCGGGCGTCCTGGCGCTGCATTCACTGTCGAAGCGCTCGAACTTCGCGGGATATCGCTTCGGGTTCGTGGCTGGTGATCCTGAACTCGTTCAGCGAATGCTGGGTATTCGCAAGCATCTCGGGATGATGGTGCCTTCGCCGGTTCAGGCCGCTGCTGCCGCGGCGTTTGATGATGACGAACACGTAGCGGTCCAGCGCGCACGCTATTTCGCGCGCCGAGGGATCCTGCGAACAGCGCTCCTCGGCAGCGGATTCACCATCGACCACAGCGAGGCGGGGCTGTACCTCTGGGCAACCCGAGGCGAGCCGTGCTGGGAGTCCGTCGGCTGGTTCGCCGATCGCGGAATCCTCGTGACTCCCGGCGACTTCTACGGAGCCGCTGGCGCCCATCATGTTCGCGTGGCCCTCACCGCGACCGACGAAGCTGTCGCATCATTTTCCGACCGGTTGTCGGCCGTGTGAGTCCTGAATCACACCCAGAAGGTGGACTCGTGGTTCAGCGAGTCGGCCAACGTCGGTACGCTCAGCCCGAAGGAGGACACCGTGTCTGACGTATCTTTGCGGTACCCCGGAGGGGAACTGCCGCTCGCCGAGGTTCCGTCCACCGTTGGGGAGAGTGGTCTGAATATCGGCCCCCTCCTGAAGGAGACGGGCCGCATCACCCTTGACCACGGATTCCTCAACACCGCGGCCTGCTCGTCGGCCATCACCTATATCGACGGTGATGCGGGCATCCTGCGATACCGCGGCTATCCAATCGAACAGCTTGCGGAGCAGTCGTCCTTCCTTGAGACGTCCTATCTGCTCATCTACGGCCAGCTCCCGTCACAGACGGAACTCGACGAATTCAAGTCGAAGATCCGAATGCACACGATGCTGCATGAGGATCTACGCAGGTTCTTTGACGGGTTTCCGCGTGACGCTCATCCGATGCCCGTGCTGTCGTCGGCAGTCTCAGCGTTGTCGACCTTTTACCAAGATTCACTCGATCCGTTTGATCCGAAGCAGGTTGAGATCTCCACGATCAGGTTGCTGGCGAAAATGCCGACAATCGCGGCCTACGCCTACAAGAAGTCGGTAGGGCAGCCGTACCTCTACCCGGACAACTCCCTGGGGTTCGTCGACAACTTCCTGCGCATGACCTTCGGGGTTCCGGCTGAGCCTTACGAGGTGAACCCGATCATCTCCAAGGCCCTCAACCAGTTGCTGCTTCTGCACGCAGATCATGAGCAGAATTGCTCGACATCTACAGTGCGCCTCGTCGGCTCCTCCCACGCGAACCTGTTTGCGTCAGTCTCGGCGGGCATCAACGCACTCTTTGGACCGCTGCACGGCGGCGCGAACCAGGCGGTCATGGACATGCTGCAAAACATCCATGCGCAGGGGGGCGGGGTGAATACCTTCATCCGGCAGGTCAAGGATCGACAGGATGGCGTGAAGCTCATGGGCTTTGGGCACCGGGTCTACAAGAACTACGATCCGCGTGCGGCCATCGTCAAGGAGACCGCCTACCGGGTGTTCGAGCAGATGAATGTGAGCGATCCGCTTCTTGACATCGCATTGCGCCTCGAGGAGGTCGCACTCGCCGATGACTTCTTCATCTCCCGCAAGCTGTACCCGAATGTCGACTTCTACACCGGCCTGATCTACAAGGCGATGGGCTTCCCGTCACGGATGTTCACTGTGATGTTCGCCCTCGGCAGGCTTCCGGGCTGGATAGCCCAGTGGCGCGAGATGATCGAGGATCCGGAGACGAAGATCGGTCGGCCGCGTCAGGTCTACACCGGCGAGGTCCTACGCGACTACAACCCAATATCTTCCCGCTAAGGGATGAAGCCGCGGTCTTCAACCTGAGCTGATCAGTGTCCTCACTCTGGCACGGCGATCCGCTCGACGATGACGTTTCCCGACAGTACGAGCGTTGGGTGTACCCGGAGCCAATTGGTGACCTGACAGCATGGCTCGACGGTAACTGGGAGTGGTTCGATCCGAGCATCGCGCATCGACTGCTGTGGCCCGATCGCGACTATCAGCCCGAGATGGACATCCTTGTCGCTGGCTGCGGGGCGAATCAGGCAGCGGTCCTCGCGTACACAAACCCGACCGCCAAGGTCGTGGCGATCGATGTCAGCGAACCCTCGTTGGACCATGAGCGGTTTCTCAAGGACAAGTATCGGTTGAAGAATCTCGAATTGCACCGACTTGCCATTGAAGACGTGGATCGACTGAACCGAGATTTCGATCTCATCGTCTCCACGGGCGTCCTTCACCACCTGTCGGATTCCCAAAGAGGGATGGACTCACTCGGTGGCTGTCTCCGGCGGGACGGGGTCATCGGGATCATGCTCTATGCGCGGTACGGACGCCTTGGCGTGGGATTGCTCCAGTCGGTCTTCGCTGACCTCGGGCTGGTGCAGGATGATGCGTCGATCGCGGTGGTGAAGGCGGCACTCTCAGACTTGCCGGACCGGCACCCAATCAAGAGCTACTTGCCGCTCGCACGTGACCTGCAGCACGATGCGGGAATCGTTGACACCTTCCTTCATGGCCGCGACCGGAGTTTTACGGTCACATCGTGCATCGACCTGGTGACAACCGCCGGACTTGTCTTTCAGGACTGGTTCGTGAAGGCGCCCTACTATCCGCCCGTGGGATCGACGAGTGCGTTCTTCTCGTCGGTGGCGAAGTTGCCCGAACAGCAGCAGTGGTCTGTGTTGGAGCGCATCTACTCATCAAACGCCTGTCACTTCTTCACCGCGTGCCGGGGGGATCGTCCGACCGCCGACTACAGAATCGATTTCCTGTCGGCAGGAGTGTTGGATTATGTTCCCTCGTTCAGGCACCGCTGCAGGGTGGAGGGCACCCGACTCTTTCGGCAAGGGTGGAGTGTTGACCTCGACTCGACCCAACTGGCCTTCTTCCACCAGATCGATGGCCAACGCACGATTGCGGACGTGAATTCAGCCGTGTTGGATCTCGGCGAGTTTGCGCACCTGCGTCTCGATGACGTTGCGAACTACAGCAGGCTTCTGTTCCAGTCATTCTGGCAACTTGATGTCTTGGCCATGGGCATTCACGAGTCAGTGGGGCAGAGCTAGGGTGCTCCGCCAGCACCGCCGTTTCCGCCGTTTCCGCCGGTTCCGCCAACACCGCCATTGCCGCCATTGCCGACGCCACCCTCGCTACCACCCGGAGCGATAACTGAATCCTGCTGGGCTGGATCGGGTGACGGGGAAGGCGCCGCGCATCCCGCAACCCACACGAGCGCTGCACCGGCGAAGACGAGTGACGCAGACTCCTTGATTCGACGCTGCATTCTGGCTCTCCTCAATCTCACGTCACTTGGACGTTACAACTCCGGCACCCCGGGCGACGTCGATCAGTTTGTGTATTCACGATAGCCGCAAACCGAGAAGCCCGAGTGGACCTTACGAGTTTGAGGTGGAGCGAGTTGTCCGCGTCGCCCCAGAAGGGGGCTAGCCTGCGATTGGCATGTTGCTCCATGCGCACATGACTGACCATTTCCATCGGCCTGCTTTGCCTGTTGGTCATCGTGCTCGGGTCCGGTGCAGTCGGATTCGTTCTCAATCGTCGGCTATCGAATTGAGAGGATGACGACGCGGTCTTTGGCCCTTAGCCTCGGGAGTTGTAGGACTCCAGCATCGTCCCTCTGGGATATCATCGCGAGCCCGTTCCGCCACTGAGGAGTCTTTATGAACAGCGTGTTCACCCGCAGAACGGCCCGGCTGTGCGTTGCAAGTCTTGTGGCCGTGACGAGCCTGTACATGGGGAGCAACGCCATGGCTGTGGACACTGCCTTCGTCGTGGACGCTGCCGAACGGGAGTCGTGCGCCGCTGGCGGCGCCTGCAAGGTCGGCGATACCGGCCCGGGCGGAGGGATCGTATTCTTCGATGCCGGTACCAAACAATCATGGGGACGCTACCTAGAGGTTGCCCCTGCGAGTTGGTCGGGAGCCCCGTCTGATCCCGTGGCGACGTGGTGTCCGGAGGGCAAGGCCGGCTTCACGGCGACTGTGCGAACCGGCACCGACATCGGCTCAGGGGCAGCCAATACCAAGGCGATCATCAAGGCCTGTGGCTCCACGAGCGCCGCAGGTGTCGCCGCGGCCCATCGTGGCGGCGGCAAGACCGATTGGTACCTCCCGTCGAAGGACGAGGTCAATTCCCTCTTCCGCAAGCGCGCAGCCGTCGGCGGCATCCCGGCGAAGTCGCTGTGGAGCTCATCGCAGAGCAGTCACTATGCGACCTACGCATGGGGACAGTTGCTGGTCAGCGAGGGCCGCTACATCGGCAGTTACAAGGGATACGGCGGAATGGTGCGCCCGATCCGCGCCTTCTGATCGTTCGCAAATGCCGGCGGCAAGGCCGCGGATGTGGCGGGCAATCGGGTGGGGGAGATCATGTTGGAGTGTGGAGAGCGGCGTTCAGTCCGCCCCAGGTTCCTGATCGGGCGACGACCTCGATAGCTCCCGACTGAGAGTTGCGCCGGAAGAGCAGGTCACTTGCCCCGGAGACCTCCTTGGCCTTTGCCACCGCGCCATCCGGAAGCGTCACCTTCGATCCAGCGGTGACGTAGAGGCCGGCTTCAACGACGCAGTTGTCACCGAGTGAGAGCCCCACCCCGGCATTGGCCCCGATGAGGCAGCCCTTACCCACCGTGATGACCTCGGTTCCCCCGCCGGAGAGCGTGCCCATGATGGAAGCGCCGCCGCCAACATCGGAACCGTCGCCGACAATGACCCCGGCAGAGATGCGACCCTCAACCATCGAGGCGCCAAGGGTGCCGGCATTGAAGTTCACGAACCCTTCGTGCATCACCGTGGTTCCGGGGGCCAGATAGGCACCGAGTCGAACGCGATCGGCGTCGGCTATGCGCACCCCGCTAGGGACGACGTAGTCGAGCATGCGGGGGAATCTGTCGACGCCGAACACGGTGACGTGATGGCCTCGGGAGCGTGCACGCAGACGAATGTCAGCGAGGTGATCGGTGGAAGCGGCGCCCAGGCTCGTCCAGGCGACGATGGGGAGGAGCCCGAAGATGCCGTCGAGATTGATCGTGCGCGGGCGGACGAGGCGGTGCGAGAGCAGGTGGAGCCGTAGGTAGGCATCGGCGCTGTCGACGGGTGGGGCCGAAAGATCCGCGACGACGGTGTGCACGGTGCGGACTTCCACACCTCTTAGCTCATCGTTTTGGATACCCGACGTGATTCCGGAGACATCCGTGACGCTGCTGCCGAGGCACGGTGCCGGGTACCAGACGTCGAGAAGGATGTCACCGGAGAAGGTGGCGAGGCCGAGGCCGGCGGCAGGGCCAGCAACCGGGGCGAGAAGCGTGGATGGCAGGTCAGTGTGTTGGGTCACGGGGGCTACCGTATCCATGTGCCAGCCCTCGATCTCTCGGCAGATGTCGTCATGCTCACCGCGGCCCTCATTGACATACCGAGTGAATCCGGTCAAGAGGAGCACCTTGCAAACCATGTCGATCAGGCACTCAGGGCCTGCGCGCACCTCACGGTCGAGCGCTCGGGCAACACCATCGTCGCGATGACGAAACTTGGCCGCTTAGAACGGGTGCTCATCGGGGGCCATCTCGACACGGTGCCATCAGCGGGTAACCTTCCGCATTCCTTCGACGGGGATCTGTTGTACGGCCTCGGATCCTGCGACATGAAGGGCGGCGTGGCTGTTGCCCTAAAACTCGCCCACGGAATGACCCACCCGACCCGCGACGTCACCTTCGTGTTTTACGAGGGCGAGGAGGTGGCTTCGGAGTTCAACGGTCTCCAGCATCTTGCGGATCGTCGTCCCGACCTACTCGAAGCAGATCTTGCGATTCTCATGGAGCCATCCGGGGCTGGGATCGAGGCCGGTTGCCAAGGCACGATTCGGGTCGACGTGCAGATCCCCGGGGTGCGCTCGCACAGCGCCCGGTCATGGATGGGTGTCAATGCGGTGCATGATGCGGCCGAGGTTCTGGGCCGGCTAGGCGCCTATGCGCCAACTCGTCCTGTGGTCGATGGCCTTGAGTATCGCGAGGGCCTCAATGCGGTTGGGATCCGCGGGGGCATCGCGGGCAATGTCATCCCGGACGAGTGCATCGTGACCGTCAACTATCGATTTGCCCCCGACAAGACGGTGATCGAGGCAATCGAGCACGTGCGGGAGGTTTTCAACGGCTATGACGTGACAGTGGTCGACGAGGCGCCGGCCGCGCGCCCTGGCCTGCATCGGCCGGCCGCTAGGGACTTTGTCGAGGCGGTTGGGGCTGATCCCCGGCCGAAATTTGGATGGACGGATGTCGCGAGGTTCGCGGCACTCGGTGTGCCCGCGCTCAACTTCGGCCCGGGGGATCCGAGCCTGGCTCACGCTGCGAACGAGCATGTGCCCGTTGAGCAATTGCGGTCATGCCTCGCGCACCTTGAGGCGTGGCTCACCCGTTAGGTCAATAGGTGGGGACGGGGTCTCATCGACTTGGAATGTCAGCCCCCGCTGGCCCAGGTCAGGAAGGCCGAAAAGACGAAGCCTGCAGCGCCGATGATTCCGGCCCAGCCCTTCACGTTTCGCACTGCGATGGGGATCATCTCGTTGATGACAACCACCAAGAGGGCGCCGGCTGCAATCGACTGAATGATCGCTTGGGTGGAGTCCGAGGCCCCAACAAGGAGGGTGTACCCGATAGCAGAAAACACTCCACCAATGATGACGATGAACGAGAACCGCAGCAGGATCGACCCAAGGGCGATACCTCCCGCGAGGAGGGCAGCCGCAATACCGATCGCCTCTGGGATGGCGGCGATGAAGATCGACCCGACCAAGGCGCCGGAGACACCGATCGAAGCCGTATGGAGGGTGAGGCCCACCGCTATGGACTCCGGCACCCCGTCGATGACCATTCCAACAGTGAGGTTGCGCGCCTCTTTCTTGGTCGCCCCTTGGACATCGCCCGCTGCTTCGGTGACGGATGTCAACCCGCCTTCCTCCAGCAATTCGTGGGGCTGCTCTTCTTCACCCCGGCGTTCAAGCAACTTGATGATGGTGAAGTAGGCGCCGCAGCCGATGGCGATGCCCAGTGCCGTGGGCATCTCTCCCGCCTCTTCGTATGAGATGGAGACAAGATCGATGGACACTGCCGAGATCACTGCCCCGGCGCCGAACGCCATCAGTCCACCGACAATGGCGGGTTTCTTCAGTTGCGGAAACTTCCAGACCAACAGGGCACCGAGGACGAGAGCGGACTGCGCGATAGCTCCAAAGAGCGCGGCTTCAAGCATGATGCAAACCTACACGCGGTGGTGTCGCAGCACCGCACTGCAAGACCAAGCCAGGGCGCCCCTCCTCGGTGTAGCCCTGGCTTGGTCGTGCAACGAAACGGACTACTGCTTGACGGCCTCGACATCGAGGACGAGCTTCACGGTGTCGCTGACGAGCACGCCACCGGTCTCGAGTGCGGTGTTCCAGGTGAGACCGAACGCCTCGCGGCTGATGTCGGCGGTGCCTTCGAATCCGATCAGGTTGCCACCCCACGGGTTGGTGCTCGTTCCGGTGAGCTCGAATTCGACGGGGACACTCTGGGTGACGCCATGGATGGTGAGATCGCCGGTCACTGTGAACGTGCCTCCCTGCTGCACGGCGCCCGTTGAGACGAACGTGAGGGTCGGGAAGTTTTCGACATCGAGGAAATCGCCTGACTTCACGTGGTTATCGCGGTCCGCGTTTTCGGTGGTGAAGCTCCCTGCTTGAATCGTGATGCTGGCACTCGAGGCGCCAACGTTCGCGCTGTCAATGACGAAGGTGCCCTCGAATTCGGTGAAGCGACCACGAACCTTGGCGATCATGGCGTGGCGAATGCTGAAGCCAATGGTGGTGTGGGTGGGGTCAATTGCCCAGGTGCCGGTCGTGGCGGCTAGGTCGGTGCTGCCTGCGGGGTCAGTCATGGTTGCTCCTTTGTAGTTGAAAATTCAAATGATTTGTTGAACATACAACCAAGTGGTTACCGTCGTCAAACCCCTGGTCCACTGCCATCATTGCCACATGACAATTCTTTTCGTTCTCCTTGCGATGGCCGCAATCGCTTCAGTCGGGCTGGCGGCGGCGGGTCGACTCGCAGCCCCGACAGAAGCGGAGCCAGACCATCGGCCAGCGGGCCCGGCGGGCGATCCAATATTCGATGTCGTCTTGCGGGGCTATCGAATGGACGAGGTCGACGCCGTCATTGAGGACCTCCAGCGTCAGTTGAATGAGCGGCGGGACCAGACATGAGGAGGTCGGATGTCACGCCGCCGGAACGATACCGAAGGATCCCTGCCCCGCCTTCTAGCAGGACCGTGCGGCCCGAGATAATAATCCCAACGCAAGGAAAGGGGAGGCAATGGCCGCGATGAAGCCGCGAACAGGTGATGGCCCGATGGAGGTCACCAAGGAAGGACGTGGCTATGTCATGCGCGTACCGCTCGAGGGTGGCGGACGACTTGTCGTTGAGCTGAACGGCGTCGAAGCCAAGGAGCTCGGCGAGCACCTTCTCGCTCACTTCTCCTAGATGAACCGCTTGAATGGGGTGTCGGCCTTAGGCCAGCACCCCATTCATTCATTTGCGCATTGATGCGACGAGCAGGCCTCGTCCTACCGTGAGGAGCGCGGGCATCCAGTGGTCCTCGTCGCGAAGCGCGCTGGCGACGTGTCGAAGGGCCGTCATATCGGTGTCGTGGCGAAGCGGGTCTGCAATGCCGGGGTCAGAGAGCACCTGGTCGAAGATCATGAGCCCGCCGACCCGAAGGAGTCGACTAGCCTGGGCGAGGATCGCGGGGTATTCACCCTTGTCGCTGTCGGCGAAGACAATGTCGTAGGCGTGATCGCTGAGACGCGGGAGCACGTCGAGCGCCCGACCGGTGATGAGGCGGGCGCGTACGTGGTCGTAGCCGAGGGAGGCAAATGTGTCGCGGGCTGACCGTTGGTGCTCAGCCTCGAGATCGATGGACGTCAGCACGCCATCCGGGGTCATGCCGCGAAGGAGCGCAGCGCCTGACACTCCCGTACCCGTGCCGACCTCGACGACTGCGCTGGCGCCGGTAACTGTGGTGAACAGCGTGAGGAGTGAGGCGGTCGCGTGGCTGACGGGCGTGAGGCCGACCTCACCGGCGAGGTCTCGGGCTTCCTGCAACTGTTCACTATCGTCAGGCCAGGTCTCCGCGTAGGCCCATGCAGCGGGGCTGACTGGCCCGATCGACCGGAAGTCCAGCGAGTCATTGCCGGGTGCGTAGTCAGACATGTGGACCTCCGTCCATCGTGGTGCGTCGATTTCCATGTAACGTCAATGCAGCCTAGCCTGAGCGTTGTGAGTAACGATGATCCCTACGCCCTGCCGAGCGACGCGCCCACCAATGCTGCGAGCGAGCCTGAGGTCATTTCGCCGGTGCGACAGCCGGCCCGGTCACCACTGCCGAAGGCATCGCCTGCTCGTCGTCAGGGCCTCGGTGGCTTCGCGGTCGTGCTCATTGCAGCCTTTACCGCGCTCATTGTTGGAGGCGTCGCAGGCGTCGGCGGCTACGTGCTTGGTCGGGAGGTCGATTCGGTCGCCTCGGGCGGTCAATCCGAGGTTCAGGTACTGCCCCAGTCCGGCGCCGATTCACCGGTTCGCGCACCGGACTCGATCGCCGGGATCGTCACCTCGGTCCTGCCATCCGTGGTGTCGATCGTTGCCGAAGGGAAGACCGACTCCGGAAGCGGCTCTGGCTTCGTCCTTCGCTCAGACGGCTACATCCTCACTAACAACCACGTCGTCAACCTCGTCAAGGACGGTGGCGACCTCACCGTTGTCTTCAGCAACGGTGACGAGGTCCCGGGCAAGGTCGTCGGAACCAATGTGTCGTACGACCTTGCAGTCGTGAAGGTCGATCGCTTGGGCCTGCCCGCCATCGCCCTTGGCAACTCGAAGGCCGCCCGGGTCGGCGACGCCGTCATTGCTATCGGGGCACCGCTCGGGCTCGAGGGCACCGTTACCTCGGGAATTGTGAGCGCCGTCGATCGGGTGGTGACGGCCGGTGGCACCGATGACCTCGCCTACATCAATGCGATTCAGACGGATGCCGCAATCAACCCCGGCAACTCGGGCGGACCCCTCCTCGATGCCGCAGGACGGGTCATCGGGATCAACTCGGCAATCGCATCCCTGGCGACGAATGGTGAGCCGGGCAGTATTGGACTGGGATTCGCGATCCCCGTCAACTCGGCGAAGCGGATCGCCGAGGAGCTCATTGCGACCGGCGTGTCGAAGACGCCAGCGATCGGAGTCTCCCTCGACACGACCTACTCGGATCGTGGAGCCAAGGTGCGCGAGGTCACGGCTGGCGGACCATCGGAGAAGGCTGGGATCGAGGTCGGCGACATCATCACTCGGGTCGGTAAGCGGCTAATTAAGGACGCCACCGAGCTCGTCGTGGCTGTGAGAAGCTACGCGCCCGGTGAACAGGTCGATGTCGAATTTGAGCGCGATGGCAAGGGCACGACCGTAAAGATCACTCTGGGAGCCCTGCCGAACAAGGGTTGACCTACCTCGCAGGTAACGTCTCCTGACACGGCGGCGTACGCTGTCGACGTGTTTGACATCGGCATCGGCGAGATCATGATCCTTGCCGTCCTCGGCTTGCTCGTCTTCGGTCCGGAACGGTTGCCGAAGGCGGCCGCCGATGCGGTGCGCATGCTCAAGCAGGTTCGGGGCATGGCGGCGAATGCCAGGCAGGATCTTGCTGACTCTGCGGGGCTCGACATGGGCGACGCCGTCGAAGCCGTGCGCAGCCTCGGTGACCTGCACCCACGCAAGCTCGCCGCGGGGCTCTTGTCCGATGACACCGATGCACCCGCAGGGCGGTCAGCGAAAGCGTCACCAGGGGGCGCCGCATCTGGAACTGCATCCCAGCCCCCTCGGCCGGCGTTCGACCCGGACGCAACCTGATCTGAAAATCGCGCGTAAGTCAGCGTCCCGCCGGGGTAAGGCCAAGCGACATTCCGGCGAGGCCGCGAGGTCGAGCGCCGAGGGTGCGCGCGATTGCGGTCAGGGCGACCGCGGCAGGCTCCTGCGGGTGGCTGAGTACGAGAGGGCTGCCATTGTCACCGCCCTCGCGTAGTTTGACGTCGAATGGGATCTGGCCGAGCAGGGGAACATTCGTGCCGAGTGCTGAGGTGAGTTGCTCCGCGACCAGTGCCCCGCCGCCGAACCCGAAGAGGTCGATTGGCTCCCCGCAGTGCGGGCACGGGAAGCTGCTCATGTTCTCGATGACCCCGGCAACCTTCTGGTGGGTTTGCTCGGCGAGGGTTCCGGCGCGCACAGCGACGTCAGCGGCAGCGGCCTGCGGGGTCGTCACGACGACGATCTCGGCATTTGGGAGCAACTGCGCGGTTGAGATTGCAATGTCACCGGTGCCTGGCGGCAGGTCGAGGAGCAGGACATCAAGGTCGCCCCACCAGACATCGGCGAGGAACTGCTGAAGTGCCCGATGGAGCATTGGTCCCCGAAAGGCGACCGGCTGGGTGACCCCGCCCGGCTTGAACGGCAGCATCGAGATGACACGAACACCGAACCCGGTCGGCGGCATAATCATCCCCTCGACCATCGTGGGCGGGGCGGTGGCGCCGAGCATCCTGGGGATTGAGTGCCCGTAGACGTCAGCGTCGACGAGCCCGACCGATAGGCCCATGGCAACCATTGCCACGGCGAGGTTTGCCGTGACCGAGGACTTGCCCACCCCGCCCTTGCCGGAGGCGATGGCGTAGACGCGGGTGAGGGAACCGGGCTGCGCGAATGGGATCTCGCGCTCGTCGTGGCCGCGCAGCAGTTTCTTCAGTTCGGCTCGTTGCTCGTCGCCCATGACATCGAGTTCGACGACGACGTTTGAAACCCCCGCGACGGCGCCGACGGCCGCCGTGACCCGCGCGGTGATGGTGTCGCGCATCGGGCACCCGGAGACGGTGAGGTAGACGCCGACTGTCACGGTGCCATCGTCGGCGATGTCAACGCTCTTGAGCATGCCGATCTCGGTGATGGGCCGGTGGATCTCGGGATCTTCCACGGTGGCGAGGGCCGCCTGCACTGCGGCAGCATCAATGGGCCGGGATTGGTCGATGGGCATGCCTTGATAGTAGGACGTGCGTGGGGGTGTCAGGTCGGGTGGTCTTCGCCGCTAGACCGTCGCTCCGCCTCGATAGCGTCCATTCGGGCGGTGAGGTCCTCGACCAGATCGCGCAGTTCCCCGCGCATGTAGTCGCGGGTCGCGACCTCGCCGAGGGCGAGCCGGATGGAGGCAAGCTCACGTGCGAGGTAATCACTGTCGGCGAGCAGCCGTTCGGTGCGCTGGCGATCCTCCTGATACTGGATGCGTTCGCGGTCGGTCTGCCGGTTCTGGGCCAGGAGGATGAGCGGCGCAGCGTAGGAGGCCTGGAGGGACAGGAGCAATGTGAGGAAGATGAAGGGGAAGAAGTCGGGTCGCAGATCCGCTGGGCCGACCGTGTTCCAGAGCACCCAGGTGACCACCACCGCGGTCATCCATGCGATGAAGGACCACGATCCGATGTACCGGGCGACCTTCTCCGAGACCTGCCCGAACCGTTCTGGATTGTAGGCATCGCGAATCGAGACACCTCGCTTTCGCGGCTGATCGAGCCCGGATTGACGTCGGCGTGGCGAGCTAACCACGGTCGTCCCCGTCGTTTTCTCGCCAGTCCTCGGGCAGCATGTGATCGACGACGTCGTCGACGGTGACGGCTCCGATGAGCCGGCCGTTCTCATCGACAACCGGCAGG
>CAMCSO010000027.1 GCA_945877545.1 Bifidobacterium breve
CTGGGCCGTGTCTCAGTCCCAGTGTGGCCGGTCGCCCTCTCAGGCCGGCTACCCGTCGTCGCCTTGGTGAGCCATTACCTCACCAACAAGCTGATAGGCCGCGGGCCCATCCCTGACCGAAAAACTTTCCAACCCTCAAGATGCCATGAAGGTTCATATCCGGTATTAGCACCTCTTTCGAAGCGTTATCCCAAAGTCAGGGGCAGGTTGCCCACGTGTTACTCACCCGTTCGCCACTGATCGAGAGAGCAAGCTCTCTGTCACCGTTCGACTTGCATGTGTTAAGCACGCCGCCAGCGTTCGTCCTGAGCCAGGATCAAACTCTCCATAAATGTATGAGTTGAAACTGGCAGAGAATGAGCTGTGTGCTCATATTTCTACCAAAGGAATCCGTCTTACGATGTGAACAGGCAAGCCTGGCCACACCCCAAGAACGGGGTAATTGGCATTGACATGTGACACGCTGTTGAGTTCTCAAGGTACGGGCGCGCACCTAACTGTGGCCTTTCGGCCGCATTTTGGGGCAACGTTCCTAACTTACTTGGTTCATGTCTTCCGGTCAAATCGCCTTATTCCGGCAATTTCTCAGATGACTCAATCTTTCTAATCCGCGGGAACCGGCCTAGCTTGGCGCACTCAGTGCGGCTTGGTGTCCGTTCCTCCCCTGCGGGAGTGCAAACATTACGTCGTCATGACGCCAAGGTCAAATCGCGATGACGTGCATGTGTTGAGCCGATGCTTGGACACGTGATTAAGGTTGCGCTGCAACAGATGTTTGCTCGACTCGTATTCCTCCAACGGTGCGTTTCCCTCGTCGGAGCACCAGCCACTCACCGTGCAGAAGATCCCCCACCATCGGGATGTGACCCTCGTTCGCAACGCGTTCATTGTTGAGATAGGCACCACCTTCGCCCACTGTTCGACGGGCTTGACCTCTGCTCGATGCCAGTCCGCACCTAACGAGGAGATCCTCCACCGCGGGGAGGGCGCCATTCACGATTTCCCCCACTGAGACAACCCCGTTTGGTGCCTCCGTGAGCGCTGCTGCGAGGGCGGAGGCTGATATCGCCTCAAGATCCCCCTGTCCGAATAGAGCGAGGCCGGCTGATTCAGCCGCGCGCTGTTCCGCCTCTCCATGAACGAGCGCGGTCAATTCCTGAGCCAGCGCTCGTTGCGCGGTCCGTTCGTGTGGACGCTCAGCCGTCGCGAGGAGTAGCTCCTCGATTCGAGGCCGCGCTGCAAAACTAAAGGTGCGCAACAGCGTAGGCACGTCACGGTCGTCTGCATTCAACCAGAATTGAAAGAACGCGTAGGGACTCGTGAGCCCAGGATCTAGCCATATTGTCCCCGACTCAGTCTTGCCGAACTTGGTGCCATCCGACTTGGTCAGGAGCGGTGTCGTCAAGGCATGGACGCTCGATCCTTCCACTCGTCGAATCAAGTCGACGCCCGCGGTGATGTTTCCCCACTGGTCAGAACCTCCAGTCTGGAGCGTGCATCCATAGTTTCTAAACAACTGCAGGTAGTCGAAGGATTGCAGCAATTGGTAGCTGAATTCGGTGTATGAGATGCCCTCCTTGGCTAAACGAGTCGCGACAGCCTCGCGGTCCAGCATGCGGTTGACGCTGAAGTGCTTGCCGATGTCACGGAGAAACTCCAGTACTGAAACACCTTCGGTCCAGTCATAATTGTTCACCATGACGGCAGCATTCGCGCCCGTGAAGTCATAGAAGATCTCCAACTGGCCACGGATGCGGCTGACCCAGTCCTCCACGATTTCGCGCGGGTTCAGCTGTCGTTCGCCGGTCATCTTCGGATCGCCGATGAGCCCCGTCGCACCACCGACGAGGGCAAGCGGCCGATGTCCAGCCTGCTGGAATCGGCGAACTGTGAGGATCTGCGCGAGATTTCCGAGGTGCAGACTCGGGGCAGTTGGGTCAAATCCGCAGTACAGAGTCATCGGTCCAGCGTCGGCTGCGGCCTGAAGGGCCCCCAGATCCGTGCTCTGCGCGATGAGCTCACGCCAGAGGAGTTCGTCGAGGATCGTTGAGTTCATCACCTGTGCATCCTTTCGCACCCCGGCCTTTCACGGACTGCAGGGCCCGTCCGTCTGGACTCCGCACTGAAATCGGCAGTGGCACGGTCATCGCAACGGCCGCACGGGCCTCCCGCGCGTTACCGCTGCACGGTACGGGCTGACCGTCGGCTCATCCGGGAGGAAAAACCGCCACGGGGTCAGTGCTCCTTCCCCAGCGACCCCCGTGCGCGCAGAGGTGAGAACGACCATGGGGGGCCTGGCGGCGAGTTCTAGTGCGATGATCCCCCCGCTCGTCAAGAGGTCGAGTCCATCGCATCCCCCGTCAATCCCCAGTGCTGCGGCGAGCCTCGCGGGTCCGCGGCCAAGGTCGCGCTCCACGGCGCAAGCGGGGCGGCGAGCACTCGCGACCTCGAGACCATCGACCAATTGCCCAGCTCGAATGAGCACTGCACCGGCAGTTCCCTCCGGCTGCGTCACCAGATTGAGCATCCAGTGCATGCCATACGTGAAATATGCGTAGGCATGACCTGGCGGTCCGAACATCGAAGCATTACGTGCAGTTCGGCTGCGGTAGGCGTGGGAACCCGGGTCCTCATCCAATCCACCGTAGGCCTCGACCTCCGTAACGCGGATTGACACCACAGCGCCGTCGATCCGCGATGTGATGCGCGCCCCGAGAACACGAGGCGCCACCCGCACAGCATGCTGTGACGTCAGCCTCCGGGGATCCATAAGAAAAGGTTACGACGGCAAGGACACGTCCATGCGAACGCCGTCACTCAGGGAGCAGCCCACCGCGTGCGCTCATCATTCACTCCGTGATGAGCTTCACCTCGATGGAAGGCTCAGCCCAACGCCTCGTCTCTGCTGCGACCGCTTGACGTAGGGCGTCGATTTGCTCCCTCACCCGTTCGGGGGCCGTTCCGCCGAATGCTGAACGCGATTCTAAGGACCCACGCACTGAGAGGACGGAGCGCACAGCTGGGGTCAGCACAGTTGAAATCCCCAGCAATTCCTCATCAGAGAGATCCCATAGTTCGATTCCTCGAGATTCCGCTTGTCGAACACACGCTCCGGCGATCTCATGGGCCTCCCGGAAGGGAACGCCCGTGCGGACCAGCCATTCTGCGATATCTGTCGCCAGAGCGAACCCTTCAGGAGCCGATCGCGCCATTCGCCCAGTGTCAAAGCGCAGGGTGGAGATCATCCCCGTCATCGCGGGCAAAACGAGGAGGAGTTGTTCGACGGTGTCGAAGACCGGTTCCTTGTCCTCCTGAAGGTCGCGGTTGTAAGCGAACGGGAGTCCCTTGAGGGTCGCGAGGAGTCCGGTGAGGTTGCCGATGAGACGGCCGGACTTGCCGCGCGCGAGCTCAGCGACGTCTGGATTTTTCTTCTGCGGCATGATCGACGAGCCCGTCGACCATGCATCATCGAGCGTGGCCCAGCCGAACTCGCGGGAGGTCATCAAGATGACCTCCTCCCCGATCCGCGATAGGTGAACGCCGAGCATCGCCGCTACGAAGAGGAATTCAGCGACCCAGTCTCGGTCACTCACCGCGTCGATCGAGTTTCCGAGCGCTGACGCGAAACCGAGGTCCCGCGCCACGGCCTCTGGATCCAGCCCCAGGCTCGAGCCCGCCAAGGCTCCCGCACCGAGGGGCGATCTCGCGCATCGGGCATCCCAATCGGAGAAGCGTTCGAGGTCACGGCCAAGTGCATGGACATGCTTGGCAAGCTCATGCCCGAACGACACCGGCTGCGCATGCTGAAGGTGGGTAAAGCCCGGTGATGACGTTCCGATGTGCTGCGACGCCTGCTCGATGAACGCCTCTTCGAGTTTGATCACTTCACGTGCGATGACCCTGACCTGGGCCCGCAGGTACATCCGGAAATCAGTCGACACCTGATCATTTCGGCTTCGGCCCGCCCGCAGTTTCCCGCCGAGATCGCCGAGCCTCGCGATCAGGGGGCGCTCGATCGCAGTGTGAACATCCTCGTCCCGTGACTCAGGAACAAGCGCACCACTGGTCACCCCGTTCGCTACATCGGCAAGCGCCTCCTCGACGAGCACGAGTTCGGCGTCGGAGAGCAGACCCGCACGAGCAAGCACCCGGGCGTGGGCGCGGGTCTGCTCAATGTCATACGGGGCCAGTCGCCAGTCGAAGTGCACGGAGGCGCTGAGTGCAGACATGGCGTCAGCAGGACCGCTGGAGAACCGACCGCCCCATAGTCTGGTGACGTCCGGCTGTCCACTGATCACGATGATCTCCTCCTGCTAGTGCTCCCGACAGAGCTCGCGCCCGGCGAACGGACCGGGGTCGCCTGCTCGGCTCCGGCGCCTGATGCCAGATCAAGTATCTGGACGCAGAGTTTCGCCGCTTCGCTTGCCCCGGGCGTCACCACGATAACGGTGTCGTCTCCTGCAACGGTTCCAACAATCTGCGGCGAACCCGCCCGGTCCAGGCTTCCGGCGAGGTACATCGCTGCACCCGGCGGGGTGCGCAGCACCGCGAGGTTCTCGGCTGCGACTGCGCTGACGAGGACCTCGCTGATGACACGGGCAATCGAATCAAGCCCTGCTGCTGGCCCGAGCCTCGCCACCAAGGGGTCCTCAGCAACGACGTAGCGAACGCATCCATCAGGGGAAATCCCCTTGTCGGCTCCTATCGCTTCAAGATCCCGGGACAACGTCGCCTGGGTGACATCGACCCCAAGCTGACGCAGGAGGGTGCGCAGCTGATCCTGCGAGGTGACGATCGTGTCAAGGAGCAGCGAACGAATCTGGGCACGTCGCGCGGTCATGGTCTGCGGTGAGCTCATCCAACACCTGACGTCGACTCGGCATGTGACGAGGCAGCCCTGAGCGATCGCTCCCATCTGAGCAGCGTCTCGTCGACATCTGCATCGGTGATCGTGAGCGCTGGAGCGAGCCTCACGACTCGTGACCCGATCGCGTTAACGAGCAGACCGTGAGCCCGCGCGGACCGTTCAACGAGTTGGGCGTGATCGCCAGTGAGAACGGCTCCGAGGAGGAGCCCTCGCCCCCTCACATAATCGACGAGGCCCGCGGATGACCGGGCAAGTTCGACCGTTAACCGTTGATGAAGGGTTCTCGCGCGCTCAAGGAGACCCTCGTCCTCGATGATGTCAAGCACCGCTATGGCCGCTGCTGCCACGACGGGATTCCCGCCGAATGTCGAGCCATGGGATCCCGGTTTCAGCAGGCTTGCGGCCGGGCCGCAAGCAAGAACGGCCCCAATCGGCAGGCCACCCCCAAGGCCCTTCGCGAGGGTCACGATGTCGGGGACGATGTCGTCACGCTGGTGAGCGAACCACCAGCCGGTTCTGCCGATGCCTGTCTGGACCTCATCAAGAGCGAGGAGAGCCCCTGACGTATCGCAAATGTCTCGCGCGGCCGCAAGGTATCCGTCAGGGGGAACGATCACTCCACCCTCCCCCTGGATCGGCTCAAGAAACACGGCGGCCGTGCAATTCGAGACCGCTTCGCGCAGCGCTGCCTCGTCGCCATACGCCACAACCGTGACATCGCCTGGCAGCGGGCGGAATGGGTCCTGCTTGGCGGGCTGGGCGGTGAGCGCGAGGGCACCCATTGTGCGCCCGTGGAAGCTTCCGGATGCGACGACAACTTGGGTTCGGCCCGTGAGTCGGGTCATCTTGAATGCTGCTTCGTTGGCCTCTGCACCAGAATTGCAGAAAAACACCCGAGCATCAGGCGGACTGCCAGCCAGCCCGATGAGTCGCTCGGCGAGAGCCAGTGCAGGCTCAGTTGCGTAGAGGTTGCTCGTATGTCCGAGGATCGAGAGCTGTGCCGAGACAGCCTCGATAAATCTCGGGTGCGCGTGCCCCACTGCATTCACCGCGATTCCAGCGATGAGATCGATGTACTCGGTGCCTGTGTCGTCCCACACTCGAGACCCAGCACCCCTCACGAGCTTGATGGGCGGGGTCCCGTAGTTGTCCATGAGCGCCGCCTCCCAGCGCTCCTGCCAACCGCTCATTTCACCTCCGGACTTTCAAGTGCAGCATCATCCGGCACCACCATCGTGCCGACACCGCTGTCGGTGAACACCTCGAGGAGGAGCGAGTGCGGAATGCGTCCGTCGATAACGTGCGCTCGACCGACTCCCCCCTCGACCGCGCGTGCGCAGGCCTCCATCTTGGGGACCATCCCAGACTCGAGTCTTGGCAGGAGATCGCGGAGGCCACTCACCTCGATGACGTCAATGACCTCGGTACTGCTCGGCCAGTCGGCGAACAGGCCCTCGACGTCGGTGAGGACGATAAACTTTGTGGCTCCGAGCGCCACCGCAAGTGCCGATGCTGCGGTATCGGCATTCACATTGTGAGTGACGCCGTGAACATCCCGCGCAACGGTCGAGACAACCGGAATGAACCCCTCTGCGAGGAGACGCTCAACGAATGCCGGCTGAACCTCGACCACATCACCGACGAGACCTATGTCGATGCTTTCGCCGTCCACCGTTGCGGACCTTCGCTCGGCAAGGAATAGCCGGGCATCCTCGCCGGAGAGGCCGATCGCGAAAGGCCCGTGGGCGTTGATCAGCCCGACGAGCTCGCGCTGCACCTGCCCGACGAGCACCATCCCGACGACGTCCATCACCTCGGGAGTCGTTCGGCGCAGCCCGCCCACGAACTCGCTCTCGATACCGAGTCTGTTGAGCATCGCGCTGATCTGCGGTCCCCCGCCATGGACGACGACCGGGTGCAGGCCAGCGAGTCGCAGAAAGACGATGTCCTCGGCGAAGCTCGCCTGAAGGAGCGGATCGGTCATAGCATTGCCGCCGTATTTCACGACAATCGTCGCGCCGCTGAACCGCTTAAGCCATGGAAGCGCCCCCGCTAGCACGGCAGCCTTCTGCGCAGCCTCAGCGACGACGGGCCGCTGCAGAGGATCGGTCATGCGTCACTCCTAGGTCGCATAAGCGGAGTTCTCGTGGACGTACTCGGCAGTGAGGTCGTTTGTCCAGACGGTGGCACCTTCGAAACCTGCACCTAGCGACACACAAATCTCGATCTCGCGGGCGCTCAAGCTCACGAGCGCCCGCGGCTCGCCGATTGAGCCTCCCCGGCAAATCCACACGCCGTTCATCGCCACATCGACGCGATCAGGCTCGAACTGCGCATTCGTGGTACCCATTGCAGAAAGAACGCGGCCCCAGTTCGGATCCTCGCCGTGGAGTGCGCACTTCAGTAGGTTGCTCCGAGCGATCGCGCGTGCAACCACTAGCGCATCGGCGACCGACGCTGCGGACTCCACGATGATCGCAATGTCCTTCGATGCTCCCTCCGCATCGGCGATGAGCTGCCGGGCGAGGTTCGCGCAAACGTCGGTTAGGGCTGCAATGAACTCCGCGGGATCCGGACGGACGCCGCTCGCACCACTTGCGAGCAGTAAAACGGTGTCGTTGGTTGACATGCAGCCATCGGAGTCGATGCGGTCAAATGAGTGCGCTGTGGCATGACGCAGCGCCTCCTCTGCCTGTGCCTCCGTGACCAGGGCATCGGTGGTGACGACGACGAGCATCGTCGCGAGGGCTGGGGCGAGCATGCCAGCTCCCTTCGCCATCCCTCCGATTCGATAGTCTCCGCTGTCGAACACCGCCAGCTTCGGGACCGTATCGGTCGTCATGATCGCGGTTGCCGCATCACCTCCACCATCTTCACTCAGACGCCCAAAGGCGAGCTCGACCCCCGCTTCGAGTCGATCCATCGGAAGCCTCTCGCCAATGAGACCTGTTGAACACACCGCGATCTCACCGGCCCCAGTTTCAAGCCCAGCCGAGCAGAGCAGCGATGCCGCGAGCTCCGCGGTTCGGTGGGTGTCCTGAAACCCGCCAGCACCGGTGCACGCGTTCGCCCCACCCGAGTTGAGGACAACCCCGCGCAGGGCGCGCGCCCGGAGTACCTGCTGGGACCACACCACGGGGGCTGCCTTGAACCGATTGCCGGTGAAGACGCCGGCGGCCACCTGCAGCGGACCGTCATTGACGACGATCGCAATATCCGTTGCACCGGAGGACTTAAGCCCCGCTGCGACTCCTGATGCGCGGAATCCGCGCGCAGCAGTGACGCTCATGTCGCTCCTCCATCAGTCGGCAAGCCCATCGATTCCTCGAGGCCGAGCATGAGATTGGCATTCTGGATCGCCTGCCCGGCGGCGCCCTTGCCCAGGTTGTCGATGGCGCTCACAACGATGGCGCGGCCCGAGTGCTCGTCGAACTCGATCTGCAGGAGTGCAGTGTTGGTACCGCTCACCGAGGAGGTCCGGGGCCAGTTTCCCGGCGCGAGCATTCGAACGAATGGCTCACCGACATACGCCTCAGCGAGACAGTCGACGAGGTCCTTGCGGGTCGTGCCAGGCCGAACGGCAGCGGTCGACGTGCTGATGATTCCCCGCGGCATGGGTGCGAGGAGGGAGGTGAACGAAAGCCTTGTCGGCTGGCCTGATACACGCGCGATCGACTGCTCGATCTCCGGAATGTGCTGGTGGATGCCGCCTACCTTGTAGGCAGACATCGAGCCCATGACCTCGCTTGCCAGCAGCGACTCCGTGGGCGTACGGCCTGCGCCTGTCGTTCCTGACGCCGCGACAACAACAAGGTCAGTCGTCTCGATGAGCGCAGCCGCCGCCAGCGGCGCAATCGCCAACGTGACAGCCGTCGCGTAACATCCCGGATTCGCCACGCGAAGGCATGACGCAATTCGTTCCCGGGACCCAGAGAGCTCGGGCAGGCCGTACGTCCAACTGCCCGCATGTGGCAGGCCGCCGTAGTAGACAGCCCACTGCTCTAGATCGACGAGCCGGTGATCGGCACCAAGATCGACAATGCGGGTATCCGCAGGAAGTTCGGACGCGATCGCCGCTGACTCCCCGTGCGGCAGGGCGAGGAATACGAGATCTGCTTCGCCGAGAATGGCAGCGGTTGTCGGCTCAAGCATGCGGCCAGAGAGCGACAACAGGTGCGGATGGACGTCGCTAATCCGCTGGCCCACCTTGCTCGCAGCGCTTACCGGGCCGATTTCGATCATCGGATGGCTCGAGAGAAATCGAAGCAACTCACCGCCCGCATAGCCTGAAGCCCCAGCGATACTCACCCTGAACATGCAAATAATATACACCGTCGCGCATATATGCATCAATGTGGGGTGCTGCGACCCACTCAGATGGTCAGCGCAGGGTTGCACCGCACGTGCGGTCCGCCGAGTCAATAGCTGCCTGCCGCGCACGTTGAATCTCGCCCGCATCGAGCGTGCGGTCAGCAGCACGGAACTTCAGCGCGAAGGCCAGCGAGCGATGACCGCCGGTGACCTGCGACCCGCGGTACACATCGAAGAGCCTGATCGACTCGAGCAGGTCACCTGCCCCGTCACGGAGCGCCCTCATCACCGCACTCGCCGGGACGCTATCGGCGACCACCAGGGCGAGGTCCTCCTTTGCGACCGGGTGGGTGCTCACCGCGGGCGCTCGCCGCACAGAGTGGGCCGCACCGCGACAAGCGTCGAGGTTCAGTTCCATTGCACAGGCGCGCGCCGGCAGCTCCGTCGCCTCAATAACCCTCGGGTGCAATTCGCCGGCAACCCCCACCTGGGCATCGCCGATCATGAGGGCAGCACAACGTCCCGGGTGGAACGTCGGATCCGAGCCGCGCACCACTGTCAACTCAACGCCGAGGACCTCGGCAATGACCTGTGCCGATTCGACGGCGTCTGACCAATCAAAGGGGCGCGCAGCTCCCCACCAGCCGGCCGGAGTGCGCTCCCCTGCCAGCACACAACCCACCATGATCGGCTGCTCTGGCAGCAGGTCATTCAGCCTGCTCCATTCATCGTCAGTTGGGCGATGATCGACGCTCGGACGGACGAGTGTCTCCCCCGCGAACCCGCGAAACACTGACCCGATTTCGAAAATGTTTAGGTCGATGTTGCCCCGCCCGATGTTGCGGCGGGCTGCTGCGCAGAGCCCGGGGAGCAACGACGCGCGCAGGAGCGGCTGCTCGTCAGACAGCGGATTCGCGAGGCGAACCTTGGCCCTGCCCGGGTCATCCTCAGACAGTCGCAGAGCGTCGAGTTCACGGTCGCCGACAAACGGATAGGTGAGAACCTCGATCGCTCCACGGGCAGCAAGCGACATGCCAACCCGACGACGAACTCGCTGAGCCCAGGTGAGGCCATGGCCGAGCGCTGACGTCGGCAGCGTCGATGGCAGCATGTCGTAGCCCACCAGCCGGACCACCTCCTCGACTAGGTCTGCGGGGTCGGTGAGGTCCGGTCGCCACGAGGGTGCATCGACGGTGAGCATCCCGGCACTCTCGGCGACCTGGCAGCCAACGGACACCAGCAGTCGGATGACTGTCGCATCGTCGATAGGCATCCCAGCGACATCAGATGGCTCCGTCACCGGCATCGAGATTGGAGAGGATCGATCCGCTGCTTCGACGGCGGTCATGCCCACATACGTTCCGCCACCGAACCTGATGAGAAGTTCAGCCGCACGCGCCGATGCATAGGGCGCGAGCACCCGGTCGACCCCCCGCTCGAATCGACGTGACGCCTCACTAGACAGGCGATGCCTGCGTGAGGCCCGAGCCACCACTCCCGACGAGAAATGGGCGGCCTCCAAAGCAATATTCACAGTGGCGTCATCAATCTCCGACGTGAGGCCACCCATGGTGCCAGCAAGTCCGATAATCCCGGAGTCATCCATGATGACGAGGTCTTCCGGGCCGAGGTCGCGGACCACGTGATCGAGGGTCTCCAGCCTCGATCCAGTCTTAGCCCATCCGGCCCGCACCGGCCCGGAGAGCTTGTCGAGGTCAAATGCGTGGAGCGGCTGCCCGAGTTCGAGCATCACGTAGTTCGTGACATCGACGGCGAGGGATACCGGACGCATGCCGCACGAGACCAACCGCCGCTGCATCCACAGTGGTGATGGCGCCGATGAGTCGAACCCAGTGACAGTACGAATCGTGAACAGCCCGCAGGCCCCGAAATCCTCACTGCCACAATCGGCTGGTACGGCTCCCGTTGCCGGCACCGGGAGTTCGACGACGCGAACGCCTGGGTCGTCGAACTCGACCTCGTAGGAGAAGGCAAGCTCGCGCGCAATGCCGCGCATAGACAGGGCATATCCGCGATCAGGGGTCACCGCTATGTCGAGAACCTCATCGCCGACCCCGACGATCGGTGCCGCGTCAGCACCGATCGCGCCGGCGTCCTCGGGCAACACCATGATGCCGTCGTGGTTGTCGCCGAGTCCGAGCTCGCGCTCCGAGCAGATCATGCCCTCGGATGTGTGGCCGTACGTCTCGCGCGCGGCAATCGTGAAGCCACCGGGCAGCAGCGTTCCGGGAAGTGCCACCACGACAATGTCACCAGCAGCAAAGTTTCGGGCACCGCAGATGATCCCGCGCACCCCGCCATGCTCAGGACCGACGTCGACCTGACACCAGCGAATGGGCTTTTTGAACTCTGTCAGCTCCTCGATCTCCACCACGTGACCGACAACAAGGGTTCCGATCACTCCCTCGCCTATCACTTCGACCGTCTCGACTTCGAGCCCAGCTCGTACGAGGCGTTCGGCAATATCCCGTCCACTCTCCGTCGAGGGGATGTCAACAAGCTCTCTGAGCCAGGAAACTGGGGCGCGCACTATGACTCCAAACCGAATGCTCGAGTGAACCTGATGTCGCCCTCGACCATGTCGCGCATGTCGGTGACCCCGTTGCGGAACATTAGGGTGCGCTCAATGCCCATCCCGAACGCGAAGCCTCGGTAGCGCATCGGGTCGATCCCCACTGCGCGAAGCACCCTCGGGTTCACCATGCCGCAGCCGCCCCACTCAATCCAACCTTCGCTCCCGCAGGTGCGACAGGGCCGTTCAGGATTCCCGACAGATGCCCCCCTGCAGACAAAACACTGCACGTCGAGTTCGGCACTCGGCTCGGTGAAGGGGAAATACGAGGGCCGAAGTCGCGTAACAATGCCCTCGCCGAACATCTCCTGCGCGAAGTGGTCGAGCGTCCCTTTGAGGTCGGCCATCGTGATGTTCTCGTCGACTGCAAGTCCTTCAACCTGATGGAACACCGGCGTATGCGTTGCATCGAGTTCATCGGTCCGGAACACCCGACCCGGCGCCACCACGTAGATCGGCAGAGGCCGTTCCAGCATCGCGCGAATCTGAATCGGTGAAGTCTGGGTGCGAAGGACGACGCCGCTGTCAGCCGACGTGACGTAGAAAGTGTCCTGCATTGTGCGTGCCGGGTGGTCTGGTGGAACGTTAAGCGCATCGAAGTTCACCCACTCCGCCTCGACCTCGGGGCCTTCAGCAACGTCGTAGCCCATCGCCACGAATACGTCGCACACCCGCTCGATAAGGGTGGTGAGCGGGTGACGTCCACCGACGGACACCCGCACAGCAGGCAAGGTTACGTCCACCGATTCCTCAGCTAGGACCTGCTCGTCACGCTCGATCTCGAGTGCCGCCTGTCTCCCGTCGAGAGCCGACTTCACGACATTGCGAGCCTCACCAACCCGCTTGCCGACCTCAGCCTTCGCGGCGGGCGGCAACGCCCCGATCTC
Organism: Bifidobacterium breve; assembly: GCA_945877545.1. Lineage (GTDB taxonomy): Bacteria > Actinomycetota > Actinomycetes > S36-B12 > S36-B12 > WLND01. Next base: position 12,659 of record CAMCSO010000027.1, read on the forward strand.
TCGGTTCGCGAGCCCCAGAGGTGAACGATCACCCGCATGTGCGATGCGGACCTCCTTGAGCACTGCGAGGGTTGCGGCCGCGCTGATGGCCTCACAAGCCTCACGCACCATGCCATCGACGGCATTTGCGCTCAGTACGGATACCTGCTTCGGGTCAAAACTTGTGTTTGGTCCAGACATAAGACCCCGAGTATTTCACCCCCGCATAAACCTGACGTCGGTGCCTACTCGCCGAGGATCGCAATCGTGAGTGCGGTCACCGACGCCTCAATGTCACCGACCCCGTGGAGGATGAGATCTGGTTGCTCAGGGACCTCGTAGGCCTGCCCCATGCCGGTCATGTTCGGGAGCGAACCGGCGGCCGCCTTCGCGTAAAGGCCCTTCGGATCACGCTGGGCGCACACCTCGACCGAGGTATCAACGTGCACCTCGAGGAACTCCCCTTGACCGAAAAGCTCCTTCGCCGACAGCCGGTCCGACCGGTACGGAGACACGAGCGCCACGAACACAACGAGCCCTGAATCCATCATGAGTTTGCTCACCTCGGCGACCCGCCGCACATTCTCGGCGCGATCCTCCGGGGTGAATCCGAGGTCCTTGTTCAAGCCGGTGCGAACATTGTCGCCATCGAGGACATAGGTGTGAACACCGAGCGCGTGCAACCGCCGCACAGCAGCGTCGGCAATGCTCGACTTTCCAGAACCCGGTAACCCGGTCAGCCACACGACCTTGCCCTCATGTCCCATCAGCCGCACCCGGGCCTCGTGATCCACGTCGTATGAGTGAGGAACGACGTTGAAGGACCGACGCATCGCGTGCCGCGTGAGCCCCGCAGCCACCGTGTCAGCGGTCACCCGATCCACAAGGAGGAAACCACCAGTGTCGCGACTCGTCGAGTACGGGTCCATCGGGATAGGACGGTCCGTCGCGATTTCGACGCGTCCAACATCGTTCATGTTCAGGAGTCGCGCCGAATGCTCATGTCCCGACACGACATCGAGGCGATAGCGCACATTCGTTACGGTCGCTGGTACTGAACGTGATCCAGACACGAGCAGGTACGAACGGCCGTGGGCCAACGGCTCCTCGCCCAGCCAGACGAGGTCAGCCGAGAATCGGTCGGCGGGCTGCGCCGCCGTGGGACCCACCCCGCTGATGAGATCGCCGCGGGTGACATCGACCTCGTGGTCGAGTGTCAAGGTGACCGCCTGCCCGCTCACCGCCTGCTCAAGATCTCCGTCGAAGGTGACGATGCGATCGACCATCGCCGTCCGCCCGGAATCGGCAACGACGATCTCGTCACCCCTCGACACCTCACCCGAGACCACCGTTCCGGCATACCCCCGGAAGTTGCCCTCGGCACGCACGATGAATTGGACTGGAAACCGGAAAGGCTTATTCGCCGTATCCTCAACCGGCTCCCAGTCGCAGAGCGACTCAAGGAGACTCGGTCCATCAAACCATGGCATTTCGTTCGTCAAGGACGTGACGTTATCGCCGACCGCCGCACTCATCGGAATGGAACGCACATCGGGCACCCCCAGACGCGACGCAGTCGTCTGCACCACCTCGACGACTTCATCGAACGCCGCCTGCCCATAGCCCACGAGATCCATCTTGTTCACGGCGATGATGACGGTCTTGACGCCCATGAGCGCACAGACGGTCAGGTGACGATGGGTCTGCGGCCGCACCCCCCGGGCAGCATCGACGAGCAGCACCGCGACGTCGCCATTCGAGGCAGCAACTGCCATGTTGCGCGTGTACTGCTCATGACCCGGCGCATCGGCGATGAGCACGCGGCGTCCGTTCGGCAGGTTCATGTGCCGATAGGCGACGTCAATCGTGATCCCCTGCTCACGCTCGGCCTCAAGGCCGTCGGTGAGGAGAGAGAAGTCGACCTCGCCCACCGGTATCGTCGAACCGCCTCGTCGTGTCTGCCGAGCGTATTCAAGCTGATCGAGTGGGACGCTGTTGGTTTCCGCCAGCAGTCGCCCGATGAGGGTGGACTTGCCGTCGTCGACGGACCCGCAGGTTACAAGGTGGAGAACCGGGGTTTGGCGCGTGGTCGTCATTAGAAGTAGCCCTCTGCTTTCTTGGCCTCCATCGACCCACCGCCCTCGCCGTCGATCAACCGGCCGGCACGCTCGGACATGGTCGAGTTCTCCATCTCGGCGATGAGATCCGACAGGTTGTCTGCCGTAGATTCGACGGCGCCGGTTAGCGGGTAACAGCCGAGGGTTCGGAACCGCACTGACCGCATCTGAACAACCTCGCCGTCACGCAACGGAAAGCGGTCATCATCAACCATGATGAGCGCACCATCGCGCTCGACAACCGGACGCTCCTTAGCAAAATAGAGGGTGGGGATGTCGATCGCCTCTCGCTGGATGTAGCGCCACACATCAAGTTCGGTCCAATTAGAGAGGGGGAATACCCGCATCGACTGGCCCTCAGAAAGGGTTGTGTTGGCGGTTCGCCAGAACTCCGGCCTCTGCTTGCGTGGATCCCAACGGTGGCCCGGCTCCCGGAGACTGAAGATGCGCTCCTTCGCCCGGCTTCGCTCCTCATCTCGCCTGGCCCCACCGATCGCTGCATCAAAGCCGTAACGATCAATGCCTGCGCGCAGAGCAACGGTCTTCATGATCCGGGTGTACTCATGCGTGCCGTGGGAGAACGGTGATACTCCCTCGGTCCGCGCCTCCTCATTCGTTGAGATGCGCAGGTCAAGGCCGAGTTCGGCGACGCGCTTGTCACGGAATGCAATCATCTCCTGGAACTTCCAGGTGGTATCAACGTGCATGAGAGGAAACGGCAGCCCAGCCGGGGCGAACGCCTTGAGAGCGAGGTGAAGCAGAACTGACGAGTCCTTGCCAATGCTGTAAAGAAGCACCGGATCACGAAAAGCTGCCGCAGTCTCTCGGTAGATGTGGATGGCCTCAGCTTCGAGTTCGTCGAGAACGGCCTCATAGGGGACGGTTGTTTGGCTCATGCCTCGCTCAAGACCTCCATACCGGCCTCACCGGAATCTTCGGCCATGACCATGGTTCCATCTCCGAACCGCGGATCCTTGCCCTGAGCGGCAATGGCCGCAGCACGTGCTTCCCTCTTCACCTCAACAGCCGCGTAGGCCTCCTGCGCCATGACGGGGTCGATCCCCGGTGACTCGATCCTCGGCACCGGATTTCGGGCGCCGATCCACCCGTCCAAATCAGGGCCGCATTCAAGGGACGTAATGAGGCAGTAGCGCGGCTCCTGGCCCGGGTGCCAGACTGCGTGGTAAAGACGCTGCGTGTCGATGACGACCTGTGCGCCGGCAGGCAGCGGCACTCGAGTCTCGGTCGCCGGATCGTCCTTATCCTCGCGCAGAATCATCATCGAGTCTGGGTTGTCAGTGAGGTTGAAGAAGGCCCGAACGATCCAGCCGGTGCCCTCAACATTGAGCCGATTGTTGTCATCACGGTGCAGGTTGTAGATCGCATCGGCATACGTGTTCGGCTGCAACTCGATCACCCGGCAGCGTCCGACATTCGCGCCCGACTCCATGGCCCGCTCGGTAAGCCGCGGAGCGCGCTCGACATTCTCAGGTACCCAAACGCCGTCCTTATCGGTCTTCGCTGGCGTGTGATTCCAGAACCCGTCGCATTCGATGGCGCCGTAGGCGCTGGCAATCGGAGAGAATCTCGTGTCCCCTGAGGACTTCCAGTCCACGTAAATGAGGTCGTGCCACTCTCGTGGGTCCTGGTCCTGATCGTATGAGTCGACGACGACGTAGCCGGTCTCGTCGAAGATGGGGAGCGTGACGTACGACATTGCGGCCTCCATTCAGCGGTTCGGGTCATTGTGCTACGACTTCAGTCTTCCATGCCGACGAGCAACATCGGCAAACAGGCACACAGCGACGGCCGCCCCGACATTGAGCGACTCTGCCCGGCCTGCGATCGGGATGCGAACCCGTGCAGTCGCCGCTGCCCGCATCTCATCGCTCACCCCATGGGCCTCGGTACCGAACACCCAGCAGATCGAGGCGGGTGCCTCGTCCAGCCATTCAAAGACGTCGCATTCGCCGTCACCGGTCGCGACGGCGAGGGTCATGCCGGTTGCGGAGACTCGTGCCACGAGCGACTGCACCTCCACGTCGTCAACGACCGGGAGGTGGAAGATCGAGCCTGCGGTTGCCCTGACAACCTTGCCCCCGAATGGATCGGTCGAACCCTTCGTGAGGACAACGCCGCTGGCTCCTGCGGCGTCGGCAGTCCTGATGATGGTTCCGACATTGCCCGGATCGGCCGCAGACTCCAAGACCACTGCGCTGTTCGCTCCCAATCGGATGACGTCATCAATCGAATGGTCAAGGAAGTCGCATACCGCGATGATCCCCTGCGGGGTGCGTGTCTCGGTCATTGCCTCGAACACGTCATCCGTGACCGGAACAACTTCGACGCCATTCGCCCGCGCGCCCACGATGATTTCGGCGAATCGCTCGCAGGCATCGGTGGTCGCGTACACCGTCCGCAGCCTTGGGGCATGCAACACAGCCTCCCGAACGGCCTGAGGGCCTTCGACACAGAAGGCTCCGGCCTCACGTCGCCCGGCCCTGGTCCGTAAATGCCGCATCGCGGCGACCCTCGGGGATCGCCGCGATGCGAGCGGCTGAGTCAATGGGTGGTTCAGGCGGACGCTGCGGGAACGGACGCCTTGGCGACGGCCACGAGCGTCGCGAATGCCGCGGGGTCGTTCACGGCCAGTTCTGCGAGCATTCGACGATCGACCTCGACGCCGGCCACCTTGAGGCCCTGAATGAACCGGTTGTAGGTCATGTCGTTTGCGCGGGCCCCGGCATTAATTCGCTGGATCCACAGGCGACGGAAGTCGCCCTTACGCGTGCGCCTGTCGGCGTACGCGTAGACCATCGAGTGAGTGACCTGCTCCTTGGCCTTGCGGTAGAGGCGCGAACGCTGGCCGCGGTAGCCACTGGCGCGCTCGAGGATCTCGCGACGCTTCTTTTGTGCATTGACTGCTCTTTTAACGCGTGCCATGTCGATCTCCTGAAAAAAGTGGGCGGAATGCCACGGATAACGGCGGGGTCGGCTAGCGGCCGAGGAGCTTCTTGACCTTCTTCATGTCGGCCGGGGCCACCATGGCATCCGACTCAAGCCTGCGCGTGCGCTTACTCGACTTCGACTCCATGAGATGACGACGGTTCGCCTGCTCGTGGGTGATCTTGCCCGAGCCGGTCACCTTGAATCGCTTCTTGGCGCCGCTGTGGGTCTTCTGCTTCGGCATGACATTCCTCGCTTGGTTGGGTGGGGCGGGTAGGACGATCAGGATTCTTCGACGACCTCGGCTTCAACCTCGGCCAAGACTTCTCCGAACTCGGCAGTTGCGACATCCTCACGGGCTTTCCCCGACTCCGCCTTACGGCGATGCGGGGCGAGAACCATGATCATGTTGCGTCCGTCCTGCTTCGGGGTGGCTTCGACGAAGCCCAACGGCTCGACATCCTCAGCCAACTTGCCGAGAAGGCGAAGACCGAGCTCTGGTCGACTCTGCTCGCGACCACGGAACATGATCGTGATCTTCACCTTGTCGCCGGCCTTGAGGAACCGCTCGACGTGACCCTTTTTGGTCTCGTAATCGTGCGGATCGATCTTCGGCCGAAGCTTCATCTCTTTGATGATCGTGTGCGTTTGGTTGCGCCGGGACTCACGCTCCTTCATGGCAGCTTCGTACTTGAATTTCCCGAAGTCCATGAGCTTGCAAACCGGAGGCTTCGCCATCGGAGCCACCTCGACGAGGTCAAGGTCCGCTTCTACGGCAAGACGGAGCGCATCCTCGATACGGACGATCCCCACCTGTTCGCCATTTGGTCCGACGAGTCGGACCTCAGGCACGCGGATCCGGTCATTGATCCTTGGCTCGACGCTGATGGCGGCTCCTTGCTCGAGGTAATGGGACGCGATCTACCCGAGGAATCAAAAAGACCCCTAGCGCAGCGCGCACAGAGGTCTCGGCATCGCGTCGCGAACGTCCCAAAGGGACGCCTGCCACACTCGCGACCCATCGAACCTTATGCAACGACCGTGTCGTTGCTCCTGCATCAGGGCGGTTCGTGGGTGGGAGCCGAGGCTCCGCTTGCGCGACCCAACCACTAGGGCTGAGTCAATCGCGTCGCACAGTATCAGTACGTATGTCGAAACCGGAAGCCGGCTCCTTCGCCGGCGTCACATCACTGACGTCTCGTCGGTGCGCTCAGTGGGCGGCCTTGATGTGGTCGCTGCCAGGTTGGCGAGGTCTGCCCCCATCACAACCACGCGGGCCGGACCGAGGACATCAATGACGAGCGCCTGCGCGCCATCATCCAACGCGGCCTGCGCCGCAGCCTCACCTGTCACCGGAACCGGCCTTGCCACAGGATCCCAGTGAGCCATCGAGTCCAGTCCGGTGAACGCGAGAAGGCCCTTATGACCCGCGGCACTGATCATTGACACCACCGCCATGTGGCTCCCCTTGTCGGCCCCGGCGTCGTCGGTCTCATCGACTGCCGCGACGACCGCGACGAGCAGGCGGCATGGACGTAGCAGTTCGATGGCCGAAGGCTCTATGAGAGAAGGTGACTGCATCGCGAGCAACTCGCGCAGTCTGGGATCAGCACCGCCGTCATCGTGCGGGAATGCAGGACCCATAAGTGTGCGTCCGCCTCCGAGAGAATCGTCACCCCCTACATCCATCGGTTGAGCGTACGCCGCAACAATTACGTCGTGACGGCCCCCTCATTACGACGCCCGCGGATTCTGTTGCTCTCCGCCATCGCGCTCGTTGCCTTCAACTTGAGGACTGCGCTCACGAGTGTTCCGACCGTCGTCGTCGACATTGAGCGGGCGACCGGTATGAACGACATCGCTGTCGGCGCACTCACTACCCTGCCTGTCATAGCTATGGGCGCGTTCGCCCTCGCGGTGCCGGCGATCGCGCGGCGTCTCGGTCGATCGCAGACCGTTTGGCTTGCCATGACCATTCTCGTCATCGCAATGGGGACTCGGCTCGCGGGGGCAGCGCCTGCCGTACTCCCAGCCTCCGCCCTCCTCGCCGGAATCGGCATCGCACTTGCCGCGGGCCTGGTGCCCGGGATCATCAGGGAAGAGGTTCCTGACTCAGTTGGGATGGCCACCGGTCTTTGGACGGCCTCCATGTTCGCTGGCGCCACCGTCGGTGCTGCGCTCACCGTCCCTATCGCCGAACTCACCGGCTCATGGACGGTGGCCCTCGCCGTGTGGGCCATTCCAGCCGCCTTGGCCTGGCTCCTGTGGACGATTGTCGAGAAGCCCTACCTGCCAAGCCATGGCCCGCGCAACGAGCAGGGCTCAGTGAGCCTTCGAGCCCTTCCGTGGGGTGATGCGAACGCCTGGGCACTCACCACATACCTGACACTGAACTCGATCGTCTTCTACAGCGCAATCGCCTGGCTCGCTCCGTCATATGACGATCGCGGTTGGAGCCCGGTCGAGGGCGGCGTGCTCTTCGGCCTGTTCTCGGTCGCCCAGATCGTGGCGGCGCTCCTCCTGCCGCCGGTGGCCCAGCGCATTTCTGCCCGACGAACCCTTTTTGCTGCATCTGTGCTTGTCTCGACTGCAGCACTCCTTTTCATTGGCCTGGCGCCGACAGTGCTGCCCATCGCCGTCCTCATGGCCTTCGGGATTTCCCACAGTGGCGGGTTCACGATCGCCCTCGCAATGCTGAGCGAGTATTCGCGCGACGCCCCCTCCTCTGCCCGTCTTACGGCCATGGCATTCTCGGTCACTT
>CAMCSO010000028.1 GCA_945877545.1 Bifidobacterium breve
GCGCGTGGCCTGCATGAACTCGCCCGCGCGAAGACACGCAAGTTCCTCGTGCATGACCTCTACCTGTATCTCGCGACCCTCCTCGAACTCGACGATGAGCGGGCCGCCGCTGTTGCGGGGGAACTCGCCCCATATGTCGCATCCCTGGACCTCGTTGAAGCTGAAGTGCAGAAGGCGGCCTTGCGGGTGGCGACGTATCACCTACTCGCCGGCGACCTTGACGGCATCCGGCGGGCGATGCGCTTCATTCGCTGGTCGGCCGTCGTCGACGTTCCGGTCGTCATTCGTCGCGACCCAGATGGCAATCGCACGGGCGTCTTCTGGGGTTGCGAGCACCTCGAGACCGGTCCGGGGTTCGGGGGCCTTGAACCACACTGGTGGCTCGATGTCAGTGGCCTCGGACTCGACCGCGCCACCATCTCGGAGCGCCGCTGGTGTCATCGGCTGGCGACCCTCGAAGGAGTGGATGGACGATGGACGATCGCGGGGCGTACGGTCGATGCGTTCGGCGATATCGGTCGCGCTCACTCCATTGAACTGGTCCTCGTGAGCGGGGCACGGGTCGTCGCGGCGATGCCCTTGACAATGTCCCAATCGCCGCAGGATGCAGGGTCTGCGACTGCCATTGACTGGCATTCCAGCGGAAAGCGCCCGATCCTGGCCGGCTCCGCCATGCGCCCCGGTGATCGGGGCATGCTCGCGGTGCGCCTGATGATCGACGATGTGGCGAACGTGATGCCGGTGCGCGTGGACGCGTCGATGGATCCGTCGAGACTGTTGCCGGGAATCAGCGGATTCCTCGCACTGCGGTCCTACCCGGGTGAGCATGGGGTGGTTCGCTGGCACGCTGGCCGCTTCACAACGTTCTTGAAGCTCATGGGCCGAGTCGATGGAGTGTGGCGCGGGTTGCAGCGGAACGCGGCCCGCGCGAAGCGTTCGATGGCCAGGCGAATAGGCGAACTGCTTCCTGCGTCGTCGCTCGTAGTTTTCATTGGAGCGGACGTTGACCCGGCGAACTTCTCGGGTCAAGCGCGGGCGATTGCTGCGTGCCTGCAGCAGCGACACCCTGAAATCCGGCGGGTGTGGGTCGGGTCTGGTGCCGCCTCTGTGCGTCGTGCGTGGCACCTAGCCCGTGCCCGCTGGTGGATCCTCGACACGAGCCCGCCCTTGACCTTGCGACCCCCAGCCCACGCCCGAGTCCTCGCGACCGCGCAGGGTGTGCCAATTGCAAGGGTTGGCGCCGAGGATCCCGATTGGGATATCTCATCACCCGCCCAGCGACGGGCCGGTGCTGCGCTGCCGCGGCGCTGGGACTTCCGCGAGGCGGCGAGCACAGAGAAGGCTCGCGGTCACCTTGACCTGCCAACAGACCGGATCAATGTTCTCTACGCCCCCCTTGGCGATGAGTGCCTCGTCGATGTGAAAGAGTTCGCGGCCGCGCTCGGTGATCGTGTTCATCTGTTGGTGGCGACGGGAACGGGCGGGCCGGTGGAGATTCCTTCGGAACTGCGAACCTCGGTGCGCGACGTATCAGCGAGTGAGGTTCGAGAGTGGGCCTACGCCGCCTCGGATGTGCTCATCACGGACTTCTCCCCACTGATGGTTGAGTTCGCGGAGGCCGAGCGTCCGATCATCATCTATTCGCCAGTCTTCGACCGGTTTGTGTCACGGACGAAAGGGACGATGATCGATCTCGTCGCTGCTGGCCCGGGCCCGATTGCGCGCACAATGTCGGAGCTCATCACGGAGGTATCGGGACTTGTCGCACAAGGCCTCGAGGTGCCCGAATCTGTTCGTGAGCAGCGCCGACGATTCGCCCAACAGAGCCCGTCGATGCCCGGTCCTCATGAATTCGTTGCCTTGATGCTCGAGGAGGGCTGAGATGCGCATCCTCCTCATGGCGAACAATGTCCAAGAGCTCGGCGGCGCCCAGCGCGTCGTGCACGTGCTCGCGCAGGGCCTCGCCGACCGCGGCCACGACGTCACCATCGTCGGCATCACCCCCCACCCGGCGCCGTACCGATACCAAGGTAACCCCTCCTACCGCGAGGTGACCCTTCTTGACGGGCCCTATCCGAAGCCTTCTGCTGCGCGAATTCATCTCGAGGCGGTGGCTACGTCACGGCTGCAGGCACTCCTTGACGAGGGCCCGCCCGGTGTGATCATTACCGCGCAACTGTGGGCCATGGAGCATCTTGAACGCTGTAGGCGGGATGGCTGGGCAGTCATCGGTCAGTATCACTCCTCCTACGAGGCGGCTGCTGCCGGGCGCGATCTTGCGCGGGCGAAGGCGGTCTACCGGGAAGTTGATGGCTTCGCGCTGCTTTGCGACGAGGACGCAGCGGCATTCCGGGCTCACGGATTCTGGAATACCGTGACGATGCCGAACCCGCTCGCAACCTGGCCCGAAGAGGTATCGCCGTCGGGAGAGCAGTCGGTGACCTACCTTGGGCGCTTCTCGCCGGAGAAGGGTCCCCGATTCCTGCTGGAGGCGTGGGGATTGTTGGCCCCGACTCACCCCGGGTGGCGACTGGAGATGATCGGGTCTGGTCCGCTCGAGGAGGAGCTTCGCGAGGGTCGGGGGGCCGGCCTCGCAAGCGTGACCTTCCACCCGCCGACCGCGGAGCCCATGCAGGTGCTCATGAATACCCCCATTCTTGCGCTCCCGTCACTCACCGAGGGCTTCCCGCTCGCGCTCGCCGAGGCCATGGCTTGCGGAGTCGCGTGCGTGGCGAGCGACTGCTCGTCTGGGGTGCTCGCCCTCGTTGATGATGGCCGCACCGGGCTCATCGCCCGCCGTGGTGATGCCGCCCACCTTGCTGAGCAACTGGCAAGACTTATGGAATCCGCGGACCTGCGCCTACGCCTAGGGACTGCGGCAAGACAGTCGGTCGAGGGCCTGCAATTGCCGGCAGTCATCGATATGTGGGAAGCCCTCTTCGTTGACGTGCTCCGCTAACCCCCCGGTTGTCCGGCGAAGCGGGAGACAGGGAGGGTCACAGGTGAGCGTTGGCCCTAGTTAGGTCCTCCTCGAAGTCGACCTCGACGGCGAACAGGTCAGTGATGTCTAGGGGAACGACCGAGGTGCCATCGCGCTCGATCGCGATCTCCAGACCGCGCTCGAAGTAGTCGCCGTCAGTGCAGGATTCGAGACCCCGGATGAGATCTGCGCGATCGCGGGCCGCGATGAAATTGATGCCGACAGCCTCGCCTAGGGCGTCCTCCACCTGCTTGGAGAGCAGTGCCACCCGGCCTGCGGCATCGACGGTGTACTTGACCTCCTCCTCGCCCACGACGGAGGTGTTGACGCAGATGAAGGAAGTGTCGGCGTCCATGAGGGGCCGGCACCGCTCGAGGACTCGATGGTCGAAGACAACGTCGCCGTTCATCCACAGGACTCCGCCGTCGGGGGAGATGCGCAGGGCTTTGAGCAGGCTGCGGTTGGTGTTCGTCTGGTCATACGACTCGTTGTAAACGTATGCGACATCAGGGAATGCCTCGAGGATCATCTCCAGTTTGAAGCCAACGACGGTCATGACCCGAAGGTCTGCGCCGAACACGCGCTGGAGGTTGTCCATCTGCTGACCCATGATCGTGCGACCGTCGGCCAGCGGGGTGAGCGGCTTGGGCCATGGTCGGCCGAGTCTGGTCCCCATGCCGGCCGCGAGGATGACTGCCTGCATGCTCATGTGTGCTTTCCCTTCGTGACGATGCGCCGGCGGCTGAGTGCGCCGAGTGCCGAGTCGTACTGGGCGATAGCTAGGCGCAGCTCGCTCCAGAATCGCTCCGTGCTCTGCCCGGGCTCGAGGTTGTCGAAGTAATGATGACGCAGTGCGGTGCGTGCCGCCGCATTCGGATCGTCCTTCAGGAGGGTTTCGAGGTCGGTCGCGAGCGAGGCGATTGAGTCGTCGTCGATGATGGGGACGATCGCCGCGAGCGGAGTGTCGGCGATGATCTGCTCGCGATCGCTGCGGCGGTCGCACAGCATGATCGGTGCCGAGGGTCGCAGGTACAGGTGATCGAGGGTGACGCTTGAGACATCCGCGATGAGCAGGTCAGTTGAGGGCAGGATGCTGAGGATATCGGCGGTCGGAAGGGCTGCATGTCCGCGCAAGGGGTCTGCCATTGCAGCGAGCGACAGGGCGTTCATGATCTGCTTGTGCCCGGATCTGACGCCCGGATCAGCGGAGATCAGGACCCGCGGATGCGGCTTGTAGATGACTCGGACCCCAGGCTGTGCAAGTGCTGCCTCGATGATTCGAAGCCCGTACCGGTCGACCGAGGTGTAGTTGTTGGCGGCGTCCTCGCCCTCCCAGGTGGGCGCGTAGGTGATCGTCGGGCCATCGTATCTTTCGAGCACCGACGTGACCGGTAGGTCGAGTTGCGGCCGGCCAACGCGAACGAGGTGGTTCATATCGAACCAAACAATGGCGGATGCGTGACGCTGCACCGCAGCCTCGCCAGCGACGAAGACCTTGTCATAGGCCTTCGCCTGATTGCTCACCATACAGATCTTGTCGCTCTCCCCGTGGTTCACGTGAATGTGCACGGCCTCTTGGAAGGCGAGGGATTGGAAGTTCGTCCAGCCGTTGTTCACGTAGATCACCGCGCGAAAATCGGCTCGGTCGTAGAGCGCCATGAGGTCCTCGTAGTTCGGGACGAGGAGGACGCGCAACGATGTCCTGCCTTGAAGTGCACTGTAAGCATCCATCTGACGGACGACGACAATTGTTCTAGCCTCCTCGCTCGCCTCGAAGACCGGCAGCCACTGGGTCAACTGGTAGAGCTTCGCCGCGCCATCCGGAAAGTAGAGCGCCAGCTCCGAACTTGGGATGTCATTGAGGGCATAGCCCGCAGGCTCCGCTTCGGAAAAATTACGAAGGCGGCGGGCGAGGCTCCCGGCGGCTCGCCGCACGAACGGCTGCACCTTCGAAGAGGCTCTCGTCATCGCGTTTCGGTCCCAAGGTCGGTCGTGCCCGGTATTGACATGGCTGCTCGCCGGCTTGCTAGTTCGATAGAGGGCCTATCGTAACCGCGTGGGCATTGTCTGGAAGAACCGTCAGGTGCTGCGCATGCTTGTCCTGCGGGATCTTCAAGGTAAGTACCGCAACTTTCGGCTGGGCTACCTCTGGTCGATTCTGGAGCCGCTCGGCATGACCTTCGTGCTGTGGTTCGTCTTCAGCATCCTCCTCGGTGGTCGCAAACTAGGTGAGCAGCCCTATTTCTTGTTCCTCTCGATTGCGATCCTGCCGTGGTGGTGGTTCACGAAGGGCATCGCGGCATCGACGCGCGCGTTCCGTGGGAATATGGCGCCACTTAAGGTTAGCCTCCTGCCGACTGAGATCTCGGTCATCCGCGTACTCCTCGTCTCGATGGCAGACTTTGCGCTGTCGCTGCCGATCATCGTGATCGCCATGATCGTCACATGGACGTTCCCGGGCCCGCTCATCGTGCTGTTCCCGGTAGCGATTGTCGTGCAGGTCATGCTCATGTACGGGGTAGGGCTCTTCGTGGCCTCCGTGTCGGCCCTTGTCCCAGACTTCGCCCGGATCGTTCGCATCGTCCTGCGGGCGATGTTCTATCTCACGCCGGTGCTGTACTCGATCGCCAACATCCCTGTGGGCGCGCGAGACATCTCGGCGTTGAACCCGCTTGTGAGCATTCTGGGCCTGTACCGCATTGGTTTTTGGCCGACGGAGACCGAAGGAGCAGCGCCACTCGCCATCGGGCTCGGCGTGACCGCGGCGTTCACCATCGTCGGCGTCATGACCTTTCGGCGCCTTGAGCCCCGGATTCTTAAGGAGGCGTGACGCATGGCACGAATTGGAATCGAGCCGGGATTGCTCTCCGCGGTCGAGTTCGACGGGGTGTCACTTTCGATGCCTCGCAGCAAGAGGCGGGGAGGGCAGGGAACTCGGCATCGCATACGACGACTGGCCGGGGAGTCAAGCCGCCAGCAGGTACCGGTCCTCACGGACCTGAGCACGTCTATCCAGCCGGGAGAGTCGGTAGCAATCCTCGGTGGCGCCAAATCCGGACGTCACGAGTTCCTGCGCTTGGCCGCGGGAACGCTCATAGCCGACTCCGGTCGCGTCCGCCGACAGGCGCGAGTGGTACCGATCATCGATGACTCCCGATGCCTCACCGCCGCGTACACGACGCGGCAGAACATTTATCTCACCGCGGGCCTCCTCGGGATGACGCCCGGGGAGACAGCGCAGCGCCTCGACTGGATCGTCGAAATGGCGCAGGCCGGCAAATGGCTCGACACGTACCTCCGTGGGGCGCCGCGCAACCTGCGTCAGCGACTTGTGTGGACCATCTCGATGGCGACCGAGGCGCGGATCTTTGTGATCGAGAAGTCGCTCGTCGTTGGGCACGGTGAGTTCATGGAACGGTGCTGGTCACATGTCGAGGGGCTTCGGGCAGCAGGCGTCACCTTCCTTGTCACGAGCGACGAGCCCGCGGATCTCGAACGCTTCTGCGATCGTGCCCTTGTCCTCAGGGGGGGCAAAATCCTCGCCGATACGAGCGTTGAGAAGGGACTTGGGCTCGTGCGTCCGCCCCTGCGCACGGATCCGACGGATCAGCCCGAGGATCGCGACAACAACTAGAATGCGCCCATGAATCCTGGCCCCACCGATGGCCTTCTGCCGATAACGGCGGCCCTGCCGGCCTCGTCAATCGCGCTGCATGTCGGGGTGCACAAGACCGGCACCACGGCACTTCAGGCTGCCCTTGCCGATGCACGTCCTGAACTCATCCAGCAGGGTGTGCTGTACCCCGGGAAGAAGGCTGCCCACCACGGTGCCGCACTCGGCCTCATGGAGCGGTCGTGGGGTTGGAAGGACCGCGGTGGCGAGGCGAATAGTCGGGCGGCGTTCGACAGGTTGGCGCGGCAGGCGAGCGCATCGCCCGGACGGGTCATCATTAGCAGCGAGCATTTCTGTGAGGTCGACAGCGATCGCGCGAGCCAAGCCGCTGACGCCCTCGGACGCGACCGCATTGAGGTCATCATCACCCTTCGTAACCTCGGCAAGTTGCTGCCCTCCTCGTGGCAGCAGTACCTGAAGTACGGTGTCGCGGCCCCCTACGAGACTTGGCTGGAGAACACCTTCGCGGCGGAGAGCAAGCGGACCGTCTCGCCGAGTTTCTGGCGCCGCAATAACCACCATGTCCTCGCGCAGCGGTGGGCCGATGTCGTCGGCAAAGACCGGGTCACCGTGATCGTGCTCGAGGATGTCGACCGCGGTGCGATGTTCCGGACCTTCGCCCAGCTGCTCGATATCCCCGAGGAGATCCTCACCTCGCGGATGGACCTCACCTCGAATCGCTCCATGACGGCTGCGGAATCCGAGTTGGTTCGCCGGCTGAACAAGGAGGTGAAGGCCTCCCTTAACTGGGGCCAGTACCAGCGCCTCGTTCGTGTCGGTGTTGCGAAGAGCATCGTCGAGCGGCGTGAGCCAGCGCCCGATGAGCCCCGTCTCCACACCCCCGACTGGGCCCTTGACGCGGCGGCTGATCGGGGCGCCGCGATGGCGGCCGCCATCCGCGATTCCGGTGTGAAGGTGATCGGCACCCTTGACGCGCTGGCAGCTAGGGTGTCGTCGCCGCCGAAGGCGCCGGACTCCGCGCTTGATTCGGTTCCGATGGACGCCGCGGTTGATGCGCTCGCGACCCTGGTCCTCCTTACCAAGGAGGAGCCCAGCAGCAAGGATCTCACCCGGGCTCTGGCGAAGAAGCTGCGCTCCGATGTCGGTGCGCGGTTGAAGCGACGGTCGAAGAAGGGCTCGTGATCGAGGTTTTACGGCCCCTCGGAGCTGACACCGCCCGCGGCTTGCGGCTCGCTGCCCGCGCCTTGTCCGTGGCTACCGGCCCGACTGCGGTTGTTGCACCAGACCTTGTTATCGCCGATGCAGCGCTCGCCCAAATTACCGCAGACCCGTTCGCCGGCACGGCCATGCTCGTTCGCCCCTCGCTTCAGGGGGACACCAGGGTTCGCCACCACCTAGTGAATTCGGTTGGCTCAGCATTCCATCGGGTGACCGCGCCCGACCATGTGTTTGTCGGCGCTCTCGTCGTCGCTTCAAGGGATGCGAAGACGGTGGGCGAGGCCATTGCGGTAACGGCCGATGCTCTCGAGTCAGGCGCTCTCGATGGGAACGAGCATGACGTCACTCAGCTTATCGCCGTCGCAATCGTGCGATCCGGAACGCCGTGCAGGGCGATCGAACTTGTTGATGTGCCTTGGTTTCGAAACCCGGTGGATCCGGTGAGTGCAGCGCAGGCAGTCTCGGCCGTCTCAGATGCGCGCATTGCGCAACTGCAGTCGAACCGCATGGATGATGGCTTCTATTCGACGTTTGTCGTCCGGCGGTTATCGAAGCCGCTGACGAGGCTCGCACTGCGTCTGAACATGAGCCCGAATGCGGTGACCCTCGTGTCATTCGCGGTCGGCATCGGGGCTGCGGGCGCGTTTGCGGCCGGCTCACGCTGGGCGCTCATCCTCGGGGCGGTACTCCTCCAGTTGAGCCTGGTCATCGACTGCGTTGATGGCGAAGTCGCCCGCGCCACGAGGAAGTTCTCGGCGCTCGGCGCTTGGCTCGATGCCTCGACTGATCGAGTGAAGGAGTACCTGGCGTACGCGGGCCTCGCGATCGGCGCGGCCGCCGTAACCGGCGTGAATATCTGGCCGCTCGCGATCCTCATGCTCGTTCTCCAGACCACGCGCCATATGACGGACTACGACTTCGGAAGGGTGCAGCGCAGCAGGGAGGCACGGGTCGAGCCCCGGGCGGTCACCGACCCGGATGACGGCTCCTCCACCACGGAGTCAGGCTGGTCCGTGCAGGGCGCCATGGAGATGTCGTCCCGCATCAATCGCCGAAGCGGTGTGCGGTGGGCGAAACGAGCCATCCACATGCCGATCGGCGAGCGGTGGCTCGTCATCAGTCTGGCTGCCGCGTTCCTCGGGGCCGCGTGGGCACTGGGCCTGCTACTCGGGCTCGGTCTCGTCGCACTCGCCTACGTGACAACCGGACGAATCCTGCGGACTCTCGGTTGGGCGGGCGAGGCCCCGGCTGATGCGGCGCTGCTCCTCGCGCGCCAGTCAGATGCCGGCCTTGTTGCGTCGGTGCTCGCGCGGGGTCTGTCGACAGCGAGGTGGCAGCGGTTCTGGTCATCGAGGGCTGCCTGGGCAGTGCCTGCCGGCCTCCGATTCCTCGAACTCGGGGTCGTCGCGCTCCTGTGCCTTTCAGCCTTCCCCGGCCTCATGGTTCTTGGCTTCTGGTGGATGGCGATCATCGCCTTCCACCACTACGACACCCTCTATCGGGCGATAGCGGGGCAGGCACCCCCGAGGTGGCTCGTATGGTCCGGGCTCGGCTGGGACGGCCGCACAATCATCATCGTGCTCGCGGCCCTTGGTGGCCTAGCGGTCCTCGGGGGGCTGCTCGTCGTCGGGATCGTTGTATGGTCGCTGCTCCTTGTCTTCGTCGCATCCATTCAGTGGCTGGCGAGTTTCGGGCATCGGGACTGAAGGGAATGACGTGAGCCTCACTGAACGTCCGCTGCGACCGACTCTCGCCCAGATTCGAGAAGTGTGCCAGCCGCCGGCGATCACCGGCCGCCGCAATTCCGAGCACTGGGTGGCTGATGTCTACCTTCGCGACATCTCGCCCTACCTGACCCGCTTGCTGCTGCGCACGTCGATCACAGCGAACCAGGTGACCTGGCTCATGATCGCGACCGGAGCCTCAGCGGCCTTTGCGCTCCTCATACCCGGCCTGCCCGGTGGGTTCCTCGCGGCCCTGCTCGGACAGATGCAGATGCTCTGGGACTGCTCGGACGGCGAGGTTGCGCGGTGGCGGCAGACATCGTCGCCTGCAGGGGTGTTCTTGGACCGCGTCGGCCACTACACCGCCGAGGGCCTGATCCCGATCGCGCTGGGGTTGCGGGCGGCGGGCTTCCCTGACGCCGGGTGGCTCGAGTCACCCTGGCCGTTCATGGGCGCCCTGCTCGCGGTCCTCGTCCTCTATAACAAGGCGCTCAACGACATGGTGCACGTCTCGCGCGCCTACAACGATATGCCCCGTCTCACCGAGAAGGCTGAGGTCGCTGCGCCTCGCAGCAGCGGCTTGCGAAGTCTGCGCTCCGTGGCTCGATTCATCCCATTCCATCGGGCCTACCACTCGGTGGAACTCACGCTCCTGGCCCTTGTCGCCTCGATAGTTGATGTTGCGGCAGGTGACCTCGTTGCCACGAGGGTGCTCGTTGCGGGACTCCTCGTGTTCGGGGTGGTCACGGTGGTTGGTCACCTCGCATCGATCCTGTCCTCGAGTCGACTTCGATGACGGTTCCCGATGCGGTCTGCGCCTTTGGCGTCGTCGTCCTCACCATGGGCAAAAGACCGTCGGAACTCGCAGCCGGCATCAATTCCCTGCAGGCCCAGCAGGGGGTTGATCTCGACATCATCGTCGTCGGCAACGGGTGGCAGCCCGAGGGCTTGCCGGACGGAGTCCGGGCGCTCGGCCTAGCCGAGAACGTCGGCATCCCCGCTGGGCGCAATGCCGGGGTTCCGCTCGTCCAGGGCGACCTGCTCTTCTTTCTCGATGACGACGCGAGCCTGCCGGATCCGGGGTTCCTGCTCGCGATCGCCGAGCGGTTTGAGGCCCATCCCAGGCTCGGACTCGTCCAGCCCCGCGTGGTGGATCCGACCGGGGCTCGCGCACCCGGCCGCTGGGTTCCGCGACTGCGGGTGGGGGATCCTGCCGAGCCGGGACCGGCCACCTCCCTGTGGGAGGGAGCGGTCGCCATGCGGCGCCATGTATTTGACGCGGTGGGGGGCTGGCCCGAGCCTTTCTTCTATGCGCATGAGGGGATCGAGGTCGTATGGCGAACCTGGGACGAGGGCTTTGTGGCCTGGTACGCCGGTGATTTGTCCGTAAACCACCCGGTCATCGATCCGGCGAGGCACGACGTCTACTACCGATTGAACGCCCGCAATCGGGTGTGGCTGGCGCGCCGCAACCTGCCCCTTGTCCTCGAGCCGATCTATGTCGGCAGTTGGATTGCGATCACTCTCCTACGCATTCGCAAGCGGGCCGCGCTTCGTTCGTGGTTCGCAGGGCTTTGGGAGGGGATGACCGTGAACCCGGGCGGACGCCGACCGATGCGCTGGCGCACCGTTTGGGCCATGACCCGTGCGGGCCGGCCGCCGGTGATCTAGGCGGCTGCTGGCGATCGCTAGGTCACGCCGCGCAGTAGGTTTCGTCGGCGGTGTTGAGATCTGCCGATTGGTCTCCCGCGATTTTTGAGATCGTCACGTCCTTGATCGACGTGAAGTCCTCGCCGATGATGAGGGTCATCCGCTCCCCGTGTTTGGGCACCGATTCACCCTGGGCGCCCGCGGCAAAAATGATGGTCTTGGCGGACGCATCCCACATGGGGTCGTACTTGACGGTGGTACTAGCGAAAATCTCCCTGCCAGGTGCATTGCCGACCTCGACGACCCGGTAGCCGGCTTCCCGGAGTTCCTTGGCGACCTTCTTGGCCTTGCCCTTTGTCGACGTGCCATTGAGCACATCGACGTAGATCTGCTCCGGCTCCGTCTTGAGCAGCGGCTGGCCGGGGTCCTTTGCCGGTGGCCAGGTCGAGTCGAGCTTGATCGCCTCCCATAGGGGCGCCGCTCGTTTTTCGTTGATGACGACGTTTTCGCCGTCACCCGATGGCTTCCATGGCGCTGTGACGAAGGAAATGTCGCTGGGTCGAAGGTCCTTCATGCTCAGCGCCAGTGCTCGAAGGTTATCAATGTTGGCGAGTTGGGGGTCGGCAGTGAGCGACTGGGTGGCGGCGTCAAGGAGGCTCACGAGGGTCGCCGGGTTGAGGAGGGTCCCGCTGGAGAGCACCTTGCGCGTGAGGGAGGAGATGAAGGCCTGCTGGCGCCTGATACGCGAGGTGTCCGAGCCATCGCCGAGGGTTTTGCGAGCGCGCACGAAGGCGAGAGCCTCCTCGCCCTCAACCGTGTGCTTGCCCTTACTCAGGACCAGGCCGCTCTTCTCGTCGTTGACGTCCTCCTTCAGGCAGATCTCCACCCCACCGATCGCGTCGACGATCCGCTTGAACCCGCCGAAGTCGACCATCATAAAGTTGTCGATATTGAGACCGCTCATCTCCTCGACTGCCTTGATGGTGCAACCCGGGCCTGCGATGTCGAAGGCAGCGTTGAACTTGCCCTCGTATCCACCGACGGTCTTGCCGTCGGACTTGCACTGGGGCAGGGTGATGAGCGTGTCGCGGGGGATGCTCACCGCGATGGCGCTCTTCCGGTCGGCGCTCACGTGCAGCACGATCGTCGTGTCCGAACGAGCGCCACCGAATTCCGACGCACTGCCATAGCCGCGGTTATCTTTGCCGGCGCGACTGTCGCTTCCCATGAGCACGACCGTCAACGGCTCGTTGTTGCCGGTCTCGTCGACAGCGACTGACCCGTCGGGCGTGGCCCCGAGTTGATCGGAGACGTCCACCGCGGTGATATTGCCCTGAAGTTGCCCCATCATCGCATTGACGCCGACCCCGGCGAGGGTCACGGCAACGATCACTCCTGAGAGGGACGCTGCGAGAACTCGGGGCCATCGGCGCCTTGCGGGCTGGGTCATGCGGGCGGTTGTCCGTTCGTGAGGTGGCGCTCGGGAGTGCTGGCTCGTGCTCTTCCATGGTAAGCCGGACGCGACTGTAGTTGGGACTTTCACGCATTGGACGCACCCGCGCGTCGGCGGGTTCCCGCGAGTTTCCCGCATGGTGGGACGAGATCACGCTCGCTGTTCCTGTGGCGAAAGTGAACAATGTGTTCAGAGTGGCGCGTGGGGATTGTGATTATTGGGACTGATGTGGCACGGTGGGTGTGTGATGCGGGGGAGTCGCCCCGGATTCATGTTGTTGTGCCCCGGGTCCGTCAGGTACGGACAAGCAGGCGCCGATCGTTCATAGAGGGAGGAGAACCACATGCTCGGTACGCCCCGGCGCTTGAGCCGTCCGGTTCTCGCTTCCTTGGCAGCATCGATCCTCATCGCATCCTTTCTCGTCCCCATCGCGGATCTCACTTCCTCGTCCGGCGACCGACTCGCTGCGCGCGGCCCCGTGACCCCGGTCCTGCAGTCCATTCCACTGACGGGCATCGATGCCGGCGCTGTAGCCGAGAGCGCCGTCTCGATGGCGTCGTGGAATGACCTGCTCGGCGACCCGCACGTCGATGCACTTGGACTCGCGCCATTACCCTCCCCCTCTGACGTGAGCCAGGTGGCAACTCGCGCAAGCGCGCCCCTGCGTCCGGCTATCGCGACCACCCCGACGACCACTGATGAGTTCGGGCTTGTAGGGGTGACGACGGCATCACCCCTTGACGCTACGTCGCGGATCCTCGTCCGTGTCCGGCAGGACGATGGATGGAGTAACTGGACCCCGCTTCCGGTCTCCGATCACGCTCCGGACTCGGGATCCCTAGAGGCGCAGGGCATTCGGTTCGGCACGGAACCGCTCATCACCGGTGATGCGGACGGGGTGCAGGTCCGTATCGACACGCCGGGAGGGGTTTCGCCCGCTGACCCGCAGGTCATGCTCATGAACAACCCGGTCGTCGCCGAGGATGCCGACCTGCCGCTCGGTCCGCAGCAGGCCAGCCTCCCGATCTCCACGGTGGCTGCCGCAACGCTCGGTGCCCCGATGCCCACGATCATCACCCGGGCACAGTGGGGCGCAAATGAGGCCCTTCGCCGGGCCGGCCCCACCTACTCGGGCACCATCAAGGCCGCATTTCTTCATCACACGGTGACGAGCAACTCGTACACGCCGCAGGAGGCTGCCCAGCAGGTACGCAATCTCTACGGCTGGTTTGTGAAGGGATTGCGATATTCCGACCTCGCGTATAACTTCCTCGTCGACCGCTTCGGGCGCCTGTACGAGGGGCGCGCAGGGGGCATGGACCAAGCGGTCATCGGGGGGCACACCGCAGGTTTCAATAGCGAGACCTTCGCAGTCTCGGCCATCGGAAACTTCCAGTCCAAGGATCTCCCCCCGGAGGAGATGGCGGCGATCGATGAGTCGGTGGCGCAACTCATGGCGTGGAAACTCTCAATGAACCACCGGGATCCGAACGGCAGCACCGTTCTCGTCTCGGATTCGAGTTCGGGTACTTCCCGTTACCAACCGGGCGAGCAGGCGAACGCACTTGTCATTGGTGGCCATCGCGACATTGGTCAGACGGCCTGCCCCGGTAGGTATCTGGAGCCCCAGATCCCGGTCATCAGATCGATGGTCGCCTCGAAGATGGGCGTCACCGCCTTCAACCCAGTGATGTCCGCACCGGCAGCGTGGGGGGCGAGTGAGCCGCTCGTGATCAGCACCACCACGACCGCCCCGCTCGCCTGGACGGTCGCGGTGACCTCGCGCTGCGGTAACCAAGTGCGCACCCTCAGCGGTCAGCAGGACGCGGGCGGCGCACTATCGATTGGCTGGGACAAACTCGACGACTCTGGTGCCCAGGTGCCGCCTGGGACGTACACGCTGACACTCAATGGTTCGAGCAACGGCGACGCTATCTTCCCCTGGGTGGGAACGGGAGTCATCCCTGCCACTGCGTCCTCGCCGATGGATCCATGCGGTCCCCCGGATGGATTCACCCTGAGCGGCAGTGGCTATGGCCATGGGATCGGCATGTCACAGTGGGGTGCCTATGGCATGGCGCTCGAGGGGAGCGATGCATCGACCATTGTCAGCCATTACTACTCGGGCACGACCGTCGAGCCGACCAAGGACGACGTTGATATCCGAGTGAACCTGCTGTATCAGGTGCAGTCACTACAGGTCCGCTCCAAGGACCTCGAGCCCGGTGGCGGCGCCATCGAGGTGACAGTCGGCGAGACCGCGACCCTCGGCGGCCCAAGCGATGTGTTCGCCTTCAATGTGAACGGATCTTCGGTAGGCGTGCGCCGTATTGCAGACGGTACGGCCACAGATCTCGGGGCAGCGCCCAGCGTGAAAATCCGGTGGGCCGGCACCCGGGATCCCGGCACTGCTGCAGGTCCGCCGACCCTGCTCAACGTCATCGGACCCAGTGGAACCTTCGACTCCAGCGGTCATCGATACCGGTACGGGTTCGTCGACGTCACCGCGGTGAACACCTCCTCCGGCGTCCGGCTGAACGCGGTCAACTCACTGAGGGTCCACGATGAGTACCTCTTTGGCATCTCCGAGGTCTCGAACTCGTGGCCCGAGGCGGCCATGCAGGCGCAGGCGATCGCTGCGCGGTCCTATGGGCTATCGAAGATGGACGACGGCATGCGAAAGTCGTGCTCCTGCCATGTCGATGACGGCGGAGGCCCCTATTCGGACCAGACCTTCATCGGCTGGCTCAAGCAGAGCAGCCCCAAGGGTGGGCGCTGGACGACGGCGGTGAAGGCGACGAACCCATCCGACACCACTGGACTCGCGGTCCTCTACAAGGGCAAGCCAATCAAGGCGTTCTACACATCGTCCACGGGTGGTGCAACGACTTCGGTCAAGGACGTCTGGGGTGGTGACCTGCCGTATGCAGTGAGCGTGGATGATCGTTGGGGCCTTCATCCAGACAATACGAACCGCGAATGGACAGTGAAGGTGTCGCAGGCCGATGCGGCGAAGGCCTTCGGCGTCACGGATGTCTGGAAACTCGCCGTGAGTGATCGGCTCTCGTCGGGAGCGGCCAAGACCCTCACCGCAACCCTCAAGGACGGTAGCCAGCGAACGATGTCGGCGACGCAGGCGCGAACGAACTTCGGTCTGAAATCGACCTATATCTCGGCGATCGACGGTGCAGGGGGCGCCTCGAGCGGTACTCCTTCGAACATCCCGCCAGGGCAGGCATCGCCGGGCGGTGAATCGACGGCGGACAATCCGGTCGCGTCTGTCGGCGGCATTCGCGTGACGATGAAGATCGGTCCGACACTGCGCCCCCGAGCCGGCACGTCGTTGACGTTCGTCGGACGGGTCCGGCCCAAGAAGGGTGCAAAGGGCCTCATCGTTGAGCGCCAGATGCTCGTCAACGGGGCGTGGGTCGTGAAGGACCGGACGAGGACGAACAAGGCCGGGCGCTACACCTTCCGGGTCAAGAAGGCGACACCCGCTGGCGCGACCTACTCCTACCGCGTCGTCGTCATGCAAAAGGGCGATGTCGTGGCGAGCAGCGAGGAGCAGCAGATCACCGTGCGGCCCAAGCGCAAGCGCTAGGGAAGCGCTGATTTTCCTACCCCTCCTCATCCCCTCGGGGCTTACGTGAGTCAGATGCACCCCGAATCCGGCTGAGTTGTGCTCTAACGAGGGACTCGTCGGGATTCGGGGTGCATCTGGCCGAAATAGCGCTCCCACGACTCACCACGCGTGCCCGGAAACAATCTTCCCGGGAAACACTCCGATTATCAGCGCTTCCCTAGCGCTCGTTGTCGAGCCGGTCGCTCAACCGGTCGCTCACCCGATGAGCCGAGCGGACTCCCTGCCCGCTATCGCCACGCCATCCAATCCCGGCGCTGCCATGATGATCGATGCATCGCAGACGATCGGAACCAGCGAGCCAATGAGCCAGCCCTCGAGTTCATCGACTGGCAACCCGATAATGGCGAACCTGTCGCCGGGAGTGAGCAGGTGCGATTCACCGATCTCGCCGGCATGCGCAAGCAGGTGTTGCTGACCGGATGAGGCTCCGCCGACAAAGGCGAGTGCCGACACCGCATCGTCGTCGGGAGCGAACGGGTCCGGGACAAACGCATCAGGCTGGATACGCGCGATCGTCGCAGCGTCGACACAGCCCTCGGGGAGCGATGGATTCGGAAGGCCGAAGGGGTGAAGGGAGACAACCCACACCTCTCCTTGGCCGGTCGGCCCGAACTGCTCAGTCACGACACCGGGCGCCTCAACCGGGCCGGCAATGACGAGATCGCATTGATCGGGGGATCCGCCCGGCACGACGGTCGCGCCGACGAGCCAGGCGGCGAGCGTCCAGACGCAGCGCTGCCAATGCCAGGGGACGTGGAA
This sequence comes from Bifidobacterium breve, assembly GCA_945877545.1. Classification (GTDB taxonomy): domain Bacteria; phylum Actinomycetota; class Actinomycetes; order S36-B12; family S36-B12; genus WLND01. The sequence goes on from CAMCSO010000028.1 coordinate 17,062, forward strand.
TGCCAGCCGCGAGCCGGACTCGAGGAACGCCTCGTCCCTAAGAGCATTGGCTGCCTTCGCCGCATTGTTCGCAAGGGTCTTCGCGGAGAGCTCCGTGCGCTGGCCGTCAGCGTCGATGTACGTAACGACGGGATCGGCGGGTCTGCGACGGACCCGGTCCTCGAGCGCCTGCCAGATGGGATTGGTCATCGGGCCACGGTAGTACAGCCGCGCAGACCTACTGCGGCGTCCGAACATTTGGCGGCCCCATATGGCACGCTGGAGACGTGACTGAAGCCGTGCTCCTCGTGGGTGGTCAGGGAACTCGCCTGCGTCCGTTGACCATCAATACGCCCAAGCCGATGCTCCCGGTGGCGGGCGTGCCGTTCACGGTGCACCAGATCACCCGCGCACGCGATGCCGGTGTCACCCGAATCATCCTCGCAACGAGTTACCGGGCTGAGGTGTTTCGGGAGTTCGTCGATGGCAATGATCTCGGGGTCGAGATCGTCATCGCGACGGAGGATGAGCCCCTCGGTACCGGCGGCGCCATCAGGCACGCACTCCCGCACCTCACGAGCGGTCCCGACGAGCCCGTGCTCGTTTTCAACGGCGATATCCTCTCTGGCCTCGACATCGCTGGCCTCGTTCGACATCACACCGAGACCGACAGCGATGTTTCGCTCTACCTCACTCAGGTCGATGACCCACGCGCCTACGGCCTCGTCCCGACCGACGGCCAAGGCCGGGTGGTTTCCTTTCGCGAGAAGCCGCAGACGCCCGAGGAGATCGTCACCGATCAAATCAATGCGGGCTGTTATGTGTTCCGGCGACGCATCATCGACGCGATCCCGTCAGGCCGGCCCGTGTCGGTCGAACGTGAGACCTTCCCCGGCCTCCTCGATCAAGGGGCAGTGGTGAGCGGAGTCGTCGACAACGGCTACTGGCTCGACCTCGGCACGCCGCTTTCATTCGTCCGGGGTTCATGTGACCTCGTCCTCGGCCTAGCGCCGAGCCCTGCCGTCGCCACGATCGGTGAGTCGCTGGTCCTTGAAGGCGCAGTCATTGCGGTCGATGCCTACCTGGGTTCGGGCACCACCGTAGGGGTCGGGGCGGTCATTGGGTCGGAGTCTGTTGTCGAGGGTGCCGTTGTGTTCGACGGCGCGGTTGTCGACAGCGCCGTCCGGATCACGAACAGCATCATCGGAGTAGGCGCGCGCATCGGCGCTGGCTGTGTCATCGATGGCGCAGTCATTGGCGACGGCGCGGTGATCGGCGCGGACAATGAACTGCTCACCGGTGCGCGAGTGTGGCCGGGTGCGGTACTCGGGGATACTGCCGTGCGCTTCTCGAGTGATCGCGGCTAGCGAAGGGCCTCTTCCGCCGCAATGCTCGCATCCTCGCGTCGACTACGCCGTTCCTCACTCGTGAACCACTCGGCCGCCACCACCATCATCCAGGCGGAGTCGACGATCATGACGAGCGCCCACATGAGCGCCCCTGCGAGTTGCTGGTCGCCGAGCGGATCAAGACCGAAGGGCCGATCGGCTCCGAACGAGGGGTAGAGCACAACTGGAGCGAAGTAAATCACTGCCCCGACAAGTCCCTCGGGGATCATCATGAGCGCCATGGAGATGAGCCTGGTTGCGGGGGCAGGCCGGTGGGCCTGGAGATTCGATCCGAGGATCGGGAAATAGTACAAAAGGGCCACGACGAGGAAGAGTGGCTGCTCAATGAACATGCCTGCGTCATGGTTCGTGAGCGCCCAGTCGTAGAACCCGGTGAAATGTGTGCCGATGAGCACTGACGCGAAGAGCACCCAGGTGAACACCGGATTCGTGAGGATTCCCACCGCCCGACTTCGTAAAAGAGGCACGACCAGACTGCGCCTTGTCGAGGCGCTACTGGCCCGGAATGCGAGGGTCACCGGCTCCCCAAGGACGAGCAGGGGTGCCGCAGCCATCATGACGATGAGGTGCTGGGTCATGTGTACCCAGAAGAAGGTGTGGGACCACGCGGCGAGTGGGCCGAGATAGGCGATAGCGAGGAGGGCCATTCCAGAGTAGAAGCACGCGGAGTATGTCAATGGCCAGCGCGAGCGATGGTCGGCCCGCTTCACCCGCCGACTGGCCCAGGCGTACCAAGTGGTCGCAGCAACAATGTTGAGGAGGACGAAGAGATTCAGGTCCCAGACAGCGAGGAACGAGGCCACTGTGACTCCTTGCCTTCAGTGATTGTTCACGGGGACGACATCAGGAAATCTGGGGAATCACTCAGGTTTGGCTCCAGCATGTCGACTCGAACGATAGTCTCATCTTGGCTTTCAGGCCTTTGCTGACATTGACGATACAAACGCCGAAAAATAAGCGCGACAACATAAGGATGGAATGGCATGGTGACGTTCGGATGAGGCGGACCTTTTTCGCGGTCTTGACGGTACTTGTCGGCGCCGCCGTGGTGGCGGGATCCGTGCTGCTGTTGGGGAAGGCCCAGGCCGAGCCGGCAGTGCTCGTGGCCAAGGTCATCGGCACTGCCCAGGGACCCAGCGGCGAGGTTCCGCACGCGACAATCGACCTTTCGATCTACCCCGAGCCCAGTGCCAGTGTTCCAGGGCCTAGGCACGGTCTCGAAGTCGGGAACGCGAGCGCGGGCTGGCCGTTCTACTGGCCGTCGACGACCCTCCAACTCCCAGCGAACTCCCTCATCACCATGACGATTCTCCAGTACGACGGCAGCACGACCGTCTGGAATGACTACTTCGCCAAGGTGCACGGCACCGTCGATGGCACCGCGATTTATAACGGCAAGGTTCAGCGCAACATTGAGGCTGACAACGTCGCCCACACCTTCACTCTTCACCAGTACTCAGAGTCCACGCAGCCGGAATTGTTCGTGAGCGTGCCGATGCTGGCCGTGGCGAATAACGCAAAGAATGAGGCCAATGGCTACCCGAAGCCGCAGGAGATCACCTTCTCGTTCATGACGGGTGACCCGGGGGAGTACGTCTGGAATTGCGAGGATCCCTGCGGAAACGGGTACATCGACTTCGGGGGCGTCATGAGTGAACGTGGCTGGATGAGCGGAACGGTGACGGTGGTCTGATGTCCATAGTCGATGAACGTCCCACCGCTGAGGCGGACGAGCCCGAGGAGCCGACGAACCGGCCCGAACCGAGTTACCGGTTGCGCGAGTGGCTATCCCGACCCTACGTGCGACACATTCTCATCCTTTTTGTGATCCTCACGCTTGCTGTCATTCCGGCAGCATGGCTCGTTCTCCACTTCATGAACCTGAGCGGTGCACCGGCATCGGCCGTGATGTACGAGATCGAACGCACGATGTTCGTGTTCAC
>CAMCSO010000029.1 GCA_945877545.1 Bifidobacterium breve
AAGGATCGGTTCCGGTCTGCTTCCATGACGTGACTCGTGATTTGGCTGGCTCCCGCACCCTCTGTGTCAACCTCTGCTGAGACAGTCGTGATCGTCTAATCCGTTGTTTTCAGAGGGCGTGGAAGAGGTTTGTTTCATGTTGATGAACGCTGATGTTTCGCAGGCCGGGCATGCTGTCGTCATGGCAGATATCCCTGATCCTGAGGTTGCTCCCCGAGCGCAGGCCCGTACGTTTGCTCCGTCCTACAAGGCTCGGATTCTCGCCGAGTTCGAGGCCTTGCCGAAGGCCGAGCGGGCGGGGTTCTTGCGCCGGGAGGGGCTGTACGCCACGTTGATCCGCAAGTGGCAGGCGCAGGCTGCCCGAGCAGGTGACGCGGGGCTCGTCGACCGTCGTCCGGGGCCTCTTGCCGGCGACCCGACGGTGAAGGAGATCGCGCGGTTGAAGGCGCAGGTCACGAGGCTGCAGGACGACCTGGCGGACAGCCGGAGGATCAATGACGTTCAGGCAAAACTCTTCGCACTCTTGGGCGAACTGTCCAAGAGTGCGGTCCGTCAGGACGGAGCGAGCAGTTGATGGACGTCGCCATCGAGGAACTGGTCACGCAGGCAGGCGTGTCGCGGGCCCGTGCCTGCGCCCTCGTCGGACGGTCCCGCGCGTCGCACTACCGGGCCAAGAGCCCGCCGCCGCCGCCGGCGCCGGCCAGCGTGCCCAAGCCGCAGCCCAAGCCGCAGCCACGGGCGCTGCGCGAGGATGAGAGGGCCGCAGTCCTGGGCGCCCTGCACAGTGACCGGTTCATCGATTCCGCGCCCGCTGAGGTGTACGCGACCTTGCTCGACGAGGGCATCTATCTCGCATCGGTCTCCACGATGTATCGCCTTCTCCACTCCGTGGGCCAGGTCCGGGAGCGGCGCGCCCACTCGGTCCACCCGGCATCGGTCAAGCCCGAGCTCGTCGCCCACGGACCGAACCGTGTGTGGTCGTGGGATATCACCAAGCTGCATGGCCCGGCGAAGTGGACGTACTTCTATCTCTACGTAATCCTCGACATCTACTCGCGGTACGTCGTCGGCTGGATGCTCGCCCCGAATGAGCGGGCGACCCTGGCACAGCTGCTCATCGACGACACGGTGACCAAGCACTCCATCGATCCGGACCAGCTCACCTTGCACGCCGACCGGGGCTCGTCGATGGCATCCAAGCCGGTCGCGTTCCTGCTGGCCGACCTCGGCGTCACCAAGAGCCACTCCCGCCCGCACGTGCCGAACGACAATCCGTTCTCCGAATCACAGTTCAAGACGATGAAGTACCGGCCCGACTTCCCCAAGTCGTTCGACACCATCGAGCAAGGAAGGGAGTTCTGCCAGCACTTTTTCGCCTGGTACAACATGGATCACCGTCACTCCGGGATCGGTTGGCATACCCCAGCCAGCGTCCACTACGGCACCGCAGAAGAAGTCCGCCGGCAACGGGCCGCGACCTTGGACGCAGCATTCCAATCGCACCCCGAACGATTCGTGTCCAAGCCACCCACCCCGCCGCAACTGCCCACCACGACGTGGATCAACAAACCCGAAGAGGAGAACGCCACGAATACCTGAAACTCACCCCCGAACTGTCTCAGCAGGGTTGACAACTTCCGTAGTGCCAACTTCGGTGGGTTTCGTGCTTCGCTCCGGTAGCGCTGCGGGTTATCGTTCGTCCGGAGCTCTCGGGGACTTTCCGGCCTTACCCTCGCATGCAAGAAGACGCTGGCAGGACGCGAGCGCTTGGTCGCGCGATCAACGAGATACCCTCACGAATCCGCGCTGCCGCACCACCTTCTGCACCTCCTTACCGCAACACATGCACGCCCGGCGCGCACGTTCGATTCGCCTATGAGCTCAAGGCAGAGCGCCGAACAGTCGACACCGGAAGTCCCTGCCTGCTTGCGTATGCCGTGAGCGCGTCGAACTCGTCGTCGCGAAACCGCACCTGGAGGTTCCGGGCACGCGGATGCCCCCGGGTGGTTTTCTTGCATTTTTCGACTACGACCCAGGTCTGACAGATCCGTCCGACTACCCTTCCGCGACGAACCGCGCTCCCCCCGGATCCGAAATGGTCTCATCGATCCTCGCCCAGTCGCTCAGTCGCCCATGGACACGTTTCGGGGGACAAGTTTCGGGCGCTTCGTCGAACCGAATGGAGCCACGGGTTCTCGACCACGAACGCGAATCGACCTCGGCTCCGCCTGCTCGGTGCAGGAACGCAGATACTGGCCTACCTCGGCGGCGTGCATAAACTGGGTATTCCCGGCGGAATTGCCGGGTCCTCCGCCGAGTTGGGACTCACATGACCGAGCAGCAGGAATACCGGGTCCTGAAGTCCCGTGGCGTCGTAGAACTGCGGGAGTATGCGCCCTGCGTTGTTGCGGACGTCGTCACGTCCGGCTCGGCCGAGCAGGCGGGCAGCGCGGCATTCCGGCCGCTCTTCGAATACATCTCCGGTGCGAACCACGGCGCGGAGCCATTGGCGATGACCGCGCCGGTGATCCAGCAGCCCACGAGTGAGCGACTGGCGATGACGGCGCCGGTCATCCAGGAGGCTGCGGGCGCAGGCGAGTGGACCGTTTCCTTCGTGCTCCCTGCTCGGCGCTCGCTGCCGGAGTACCCGATACCCACCAATTCGCGCGTGTCACTTCGATCGGTCCCTGGGGAGACGGCGGCTGCGATTCGCTGGTCAGGGCGCTGGACCCCGTCGAATATCGCGCGCCGCACGGACGACCTTCGGCGGGTGATGGTCGAGGCTGGGTGGCAGGAATCCGGGCAGCCTCGTTGGGCCCGATTCGACCCGCCGTGGAAGCCTCCGTTCGCGCGACGCAACGAGATCGTCATCCCCGTGCACCGTCCAGGTGAGGGATGAGAGGACTAGGGCGCGTTTCCAATGTTGACCGGGTGTGAGGCCTGATTACGGGGTCATGTCACGTACCGCGGTTGCGTCCCATCGCGTGGTGTAACTGCCTCGTGATTTGCGCTTTTCGAGGTTCTTTATTTGGCCGGTGGGTGCCGAACTGCAACGCGGCGATGGACACGATGCTGATCGCAATGTCCCCTTCGACCGGACCTACCGCCTCTGCGATCAGGATGCTCGCGTCGAGAACCGACAGCATCAACGCGCCCAAGGATCACAAGGACCCGTAGGCCATCCCCCTAAACGTCCACTTGGGTGAACAACCGCATGTCCAGCCACCGCTGCAACTCTCCATCAGCGTCGAACGCTTCGTCCATCTCCGATGCAGCCCGCACTGCCGAACCGAAGTCCCCGCCGGTTGCCAGTTTGGCCAATGCCGCGTGGCTGGACGGTGCAAGGGGAACGACTTGGGCCCACCAACCCGGCCTTAGTACGAGCGCGTGACTCTCCTGGTGAATGCTGGAGGGAAACTCAAGATCATGGTCGCTTTGATGGGCCAGCCACACCTGGACCACCGCCCACTGCGACGCGAACAGGGCGCATGCTGGGTGGAGCCGGAACCGGGCCCGTGACAAGCGCTCACGTTGCACCCCCATAACGGCGCCCGGCGCCACCGCATCGGATGATTCTGCGTAATGCGCACGGTGCAGCGCCCACTCAAGTCGTGCCATGTCGGGGAAATACGGATACTCGTGCACGTGGGGAAATCCCGCAAGGAAGTCGGCAAACCCGGCACCGAATTCGTTCAGGTCGGCATTGCCAGACGGCACGGCAATACCGAATTCCCTGCTGAGCCCCCCGAAGAACTCGTCGCCGACAAGCATCTGTAGAACCGGGTATGCGCCCGCCAAGGTCCTTTCCCAAGTTGCGAATTGATTTCCGCGGTAAAGAGAGAGTCGATGCTCGACCGCCTCCCCGCGAATCCGGTGAAGCGCTCGACCCATTTGGCCTCGGTCGAAAAGGGCGGCCGCGAAGTCCGCTTGGACTGCGGCAAGATCAGCCGTCGCCGAATCATCCGTGCCACCGCTCCAGCCTCCACTGCTGGTCGAGCGCACAACGGTTGACTTGGGGCCGAGCGGTGCTCGCAATTGGTGAGCTACGTGTCGCGCGCGGTCAGCCTCGCCCAGCAGCACCTCGAGCGGCGGAATATCGGTGTCCCATTCGACAAGAGTGGGGAGTTGCCCAAAGCGTCGCAGCGCTGCCTCGTACAGTCCCCAAACAGGGTCGGCGACGACAGCGCCGTGGTGATCGATCACCGCCTGCGGCGTCACCAGGTGCCCCCCGAGGTGAATCTCGCCCACACTGCCGACGGCGATCTCCTGCAGTGCCATCAGCGCATCCTCGCCGTGATTGCACTGGTTAACGTAGAGATTGTTGACGTCTAGGAGCAGGCCGCAGCCAGTACGGGAAGCCAGAGCGGCCAAGAACAGCGCCTCGCTCATCGAGTCGTTCCGGAAGCGGACGTACGTCGACACATTCTCGATGAGCAGCCGGCGATTGAGGCTCTCCTGCACGCGATGGACCCGCTCGCACATGAGGTCGAGGGCGACATCGTCCAGATTCAGCGGCAGCAGGTCATTGAGTTGGCGGCCGCTGACTGCCCCCCAGCAAAGGTGCTCGGATACCAGCGCAGGCTGCACTTGGTCGACCAGATTGCGGACTCTCTCCAGATGCTCGTTGGAAAACCCGCGGGCAGACCCCAAGCCCAGGCCCACACCGTGCAGGCTCAGTGGGTAGTCGCCTCGCAACTCCTGCAGCACATGCCAGTCCCAGCCCGCCTGGTCGAGGTAGTTCTCCGTATGGACCTCAAGCCAGTCAACGCGCGGTCGAAACTCAAGAAAGTCACGATAGTGAACGGCCCGCAAGCCAACCCCAAAGCCGAGTGGGTCCGTGCGGGATTCGATTCCCTCAGCGGCATCACTTGAACTTCTCACGTGGACTACGGACCTACTCCGCCGACTATCTCGTGGGCCTCTTCGTTGATCCCCCCAACTGCACACACGTTCCCTTGGGTATGTAATTCCAGTCGATGGGCAACCGGTCGGCCTTTGCCTGGCCCGCGCAAGAGTGAGATGAGTCTGCGGCAGCACAGTCGTTTAGTCCTGCCTTGGCGATCCCCCAGCACTTCTCATACGTGCCTCCCTTCGGAACTGGCGCAGGGCCTCGCGTCGTCGCCGGACTCGCGGACTGGCCGCTCTCCATGCTTGACGGGGCGGCACTAGCCGGGCTTGCGGGGCTCGCCCCGGTGCTGGCAGAACAAGCCGCCAGCGGAGCCACCGCGGCCACGGAAAGAAGGAGCATTGTTACCGACTTAGAGACCTCCACGGCAAACCCTCTCAACACACGAAGTTTGAACGTACATTTGACGGATGAATTTCGGCTCAAATCATTTGAAAACGCTAGCACGCACACCATCTCTGGCAATGCTGCGAAACGCGAACCCGGCTCACACCGTGCTATTGGGGGCTCGGCGATCTTGGCTCGGGGCGATCTGGCCTTCTTGTGAAGTGCCTTTCCGGCAGCAGATCCGACTCATCACCCTCGCCATGCTCAGCCTCTGCAGTCACCGACCGGCCCGCCCAAGCCGGAAATGACCCACACGCATGTCACAAAAGCCCTTTATTGCGACAAGTAGGCTTTCGACATGACCAGCCCATTTCGTAAGGAGTCGGTCGCAGCGCTGCGGGCTGCCGGCGATGAACGACCCATGGTTGCACTGGTCCCCGCGCGTCGGTGGCTCACCGCCCTTTCGCTGATCGTCATGCTCATCGCGGCCATCATCTTCGCAACAGTGGCGACTACCAAGGACCCCATTAGGGGCATCGGCTACGTCGATCGCGGTGGCTTCGTTGCGCTGGGTGCGAACACACTCGGCATCGTGCAGGACGGCGTGGTGCTGCCGGGAACACCGGTCAAGGCAGGGGATGTGCTCGCACGCGTCATCAACAGCGACGGTGCGACCGTGCGCGTCATCGCACCTGTTCCGGGCGTGGTCATGCAACTGCTCGGACCACCAACCGGTTGGGTGTCGAGACAGGGTGATCCCATCGTCGTTCTTGCCCGAACCGATGTCCAGGTCGGTGCCGAGGCCACACTGCTCCTGCCCGGCCTTGCAGCCACTGAGGTGGTAGCAGGCGATGTGACAGAGGGAAGCACGGTGTGGCTTGAGCCGGCCGATCGCCAACCGCTCAAGTGCGTCGTCGAATCCGTTCGTCCCTATGCGCAGCCTGCGGAATCCGTCGCCGAGTTCATGCCAGACCCGTACGTAGCGTCCTACCTAGCTGACCTTGGCTCCGTCCAGATGGCGAAGGCAAACTGCCCCGACGGCAGTCTTGACTGGGCGCTGCCGGGAGCGGTTATGAAGGTCACGGTCGAGGCCGGGAGCCGCTCGCCCCTGAAAGCCATCCTCGGATCTGGTTCATGAGCGATCTGCTGACACTCGACCTGCCTGCTCGTCGTCGAACTCGAGTCCCGAGCGTTCTTCAGATGGAGATGCTCGAGTGCGGTGCGGCATGCCTGAGCATGGTGCTCGGCAATTTCGGCCAGTACGTGCCGCTGGCCACCCTGCGAGAGGAATCGCAGGTGAGCCGTGATGGCGCCACTGCGCTCCAGATCGCCAAAGTCGCTCGCCGACGAGGACTGACCGCCAAGGGTCGCCGGCTTGAGCTCGCCGATCTTGACTCGATCGCAACACCATTCATCGCCTACTGGGGCTTCAACCATTTCGTTGTCGTCGAGGGTTGGAATGACAAGGGAGTCTTCCTCAACGATCCAGCGACGGGTCCGCGATTGGTGTCTTGGTTGCTGATGGACAAGCAATTCACCGGGGTCGCTATCGAGTTTGGTGTGACGGAGGAATTCGAGCGCACGAAGAAGCCACCGTCAGTCCTGCGACGTCTGCCCCGCATGCTGGAAGGGTTTCGCTGGCCGTTGGCCTTCGCGGCGATCATCGGCTTGTTTTACGCGGTCCCCGGTATCGCGACTGCGGGATTTATGTCGTTCTTCATCAACACCATCCTTGGGCAGCAACAACGTGAGCTCGCGCCGATCTTCCTTACCGGTGTCGTCGTGGCGATTGTGCTACAGCTGGGATTCGGGTGGCTGCAGACCACCACACTGGCCCGCACGAGCGTCATGTTCGCCACCGCTCTAGCGGCAGAGCTCACCTGGCGAGTACTTCGGCTTCCGATGCGCTACTACACCCAGCGTTCAGCCGGGGAGGTCGCCTACCGGATGAACCTGCCCAGTGCTCTGGCCGCGAACCTGTCCGGTCCGCTCCCCCAAGCGCTGGTCAGCGTGTTCGCAATAGGGCTGTACTTCTTCGCCATGGCTGTCATCAATATCTGGGCCGCGCTCACCGCACTGATCATCGGGATGTTGAACTTTCTGCTCCTTCGCGCGGTTTCACGCCGACAGCGGGAGGCCCAGGAGCTGCTCCTGCAGGAGCAGGGGGCACTCATGGGGGAGACCGCTTCCGCGCTGGGGAATATCGAGTTCATTAAGTCCACGGGCGCCGAGGATGAGTCCTTCAACCGATTCACCGCCTTCCACGCGAAGGTGATCAACACGCGTCAATCGCTGCTGTGGGTGACAACCGTGCTGAGCACCGTTCCAAACCTGCTGTCCATGCTGGCCGCCGCGGCCGTCATCGGAATCGGGGCCTTCGCCGTGCTCGATGGTGAGTTGGGCATCGGCGGTCTGGTCGCGCTGCAGATTCTGATGGCGGGCTTCCTGGCACCGTTCATGACGTTCGTTCAACTCGGTAGTTCGATGAACAGCATCGGAGCCACCCTGTCGAAAATCGATGACGTGCTGGACCAAAAGCCAGAACTCAGTGGTGTCCGGGTCGTTGGCGACGCGCCCCGGAACAGGGAAAAGCTACTCGGGCACATCGAGTTCCGGGATGTCACATTCGGGTACAGCCAGGGTGCTCCTCCCCTACTGCAGGGGCTCAGTTTCTCAGTGGAACCGGGGCATCGCATTGCCTTCGTCGGAACATCGGGTGCAGGTAAGTCGACCATCTCGCGCCTGCTCTGCGGACTTGAGCAACCGTGGTCGGGCTCGATCCTGTTCGACGGTTTGCCGCGTCCCCTCACGGACGAGACGGTCATCAATGCGTCACTCGCCCTCGTCGATCAGTCGGTGGTGCTGTTTCCGGGCACCGTGATGGAGAACCTCACGCTCTGGGACACCTCGATCCCCGTGGAGCGGGCGATCGCCGCGGCGCGTGCCGCCACCATCCACGAGGTGATCGCGGCCCGACCAGATGGCTACGACGCGCTCGTTCTCGAAGGTGCGCGAAACTTCAGCGGCGGTCAAGCGCAGCGCATCGAAATAGCCCGAGCACTGGCTGTGGATCCGACGATTCTCGTGCTTGACGAGGCAACGAGTGCCCTGGATGCCGCGACCGAGGTGCAGATCGACAATGCGATTCGGCAGCGAGGCTGCACGACAGTGGTCATCGCCCACCGGCTCTCAACGATTCGAGATGCTGATCTCATTCTCGTTCTCGACAAGGGCGTCGTGGTGCAGGGCGGAACGCACCTTGAGCTGATGCAAATCGATGGCCTCTACCGTTCCCTGGTGGAGAACTGATGTCGAACATTCGTGCCTACCGTGAGCCAGCCCAGCCGGGGTCAGGGGATCAGGTCGGTACCCCGGGGACCGACGGCATGCGCAACGTTGACGCGGCAACCCCCTGGTGGCTAGACGCGCCCGACCGGGTGTGGCGGGTGATTCAGGGCCGGGTCGACATATTCGCGGTGAATCGTGAATCCGGCCAGCGCGTCGGCGTGGGTGCAGTGAATGTAAATGAAACCTTCGGTGGGCTGCACGAGGACGAGGCTCGTCGGTGGACGGCGCTCGCCGTGGGCATCCCTGGCACCGTCATCGAAGACGTCGTCGAGCCAGCGAAGGACGATGCGCCGCAATCATGGATGCGTGAAGCGGAGAGGCTCCTAATCCTGGAGCGTGATGAGAGCCATCAGCGTCTGACGCACCTCGCGTCGCACGACGCGATGGTGCTCCTAGGAGCTGAGCGGCAGCTGTCCGGTGTGGGGTCGCCCCGCAGGGCTCTAAGCACGGGGATCGATGATGCGCTCACTGCAGTGAGCGTTCTCGCCCTCGAAGAGGGCTTCGCACTCCCACGGGAACAGCCTCCCAGACCGGGCACTGTCTTCGACCGCGTGCAACAGGTCGCTCAGTCAATTCCTGCACGAGCGCGGGCAGTGAACCTTGATCCCGAATGGTGGCGGATACGCGGTGACGGGTTCATCACCCACGTTGCAGATGGCACGGTGGTCGCCGTGCTGCCCATGCGCCGGCACACACCGCCGTACCGCCTCGTCGTGGGAGAGATCTCGTCACCTCTCACAGAGGGCGAAGCCGCCCGACTCGCCACGGATGCGATCGTGCTGCAGCCGGTGACACCGGCTTCAGCGACCGGCATTCTCGGACTGCTACGCGCCTCGCGGCAGAAGGTGCGCGGGGAGTTTGCCTGGCTGGGCGTGCTGGCGATTGCCTCAGCCTTGGTGGGATTGCTCGTCCCGCTCACCCTCGGCGCCATCGTCAACGCAGCCGTGCCAAACCGATCGAGCGATCAGGTGATGGGCCTGGTGGTGCTGCTCACCGCCGCGGCGATCACCGCCTTCATCTTCGACCTGGTGCGCAACCTTGCCGTACTCCGCGTCGGTGGGGAACTTGACCGCACGCTGCTACCCGCCGTGTGGGATCGTCTGCTCCGTCTGCCCGTCACCTTTTTCCGTGAACACGACGTGGGTGGCCTCGCCGCGCGCATCCCCGCGCTCGACAGGGCGCGCATTAGCGCCACCGACGCGGTGGTGATGGGCGGAGTCTCGATCATCTTCGCAGTCGTCAACCTCGCTCTCATCGCAATCGTGGTCCCGTCACTGCTTGCCTCCACGCTCGCTGTGCTGCTGGCTTTCGGGGTCGGCGTCTACTTCGTCATGCGGGGCGCATTCGCAGCCCAGCGGCGCGCGCTGGAGTTCGGCAGCCAGCGTGATGCGATGGGGCTGCAACTGATCCGAGGGGTCGCGAAGATCCGCGTGGCGGGGGCCACGGCGACCATGTTCGCACGCTGGATCAGTCTCCTTGCCATGACGAGCACTCAGCAGCAGACTCAGGCGCTTCGAGTGGGCTTGGTGACGGTCGCCTCCGGTGGGCTCGCGCTCATCGCAAGTGGGCTCGCCTACGTGATCACGATCCTCAGCGGCGCCACGATCCCGCCGGGCGACTTCGTGATCTTTGCGGCTTCGTTGACACTCGCGGTCGCTTCGGCGAATTCGATTGCCCAACTCACAGCCACCATCGGGTTCGCCGTGTCCATGGCCAGTCGGATTCGTCCCGTCCTAGCGGCCGAGACCGAGGATCGAATTGCAGGGGCCCGCGTTGAGATCGACGGCTCCATCAGTTTCCAGAACCTGCACTTCTCCTACGGCGACACCGCAGTGTTGCAGGGCTTCACGCTGGACATCCCCGCCGGTTCATTCACTGCGCTCGTCGGCGCTTCAGGCTGCGGAAAGTCGACGGTGCTCCGCTGTCTTCTTGGCTTCGAGTCCCCCGAACGGGGATCCATCTTCCTCGCAGATCGCCCCCTGCAGGATTTGGAACTGACCCACCTGCGTCGTCAATTCGGGGTGGTGCCTCAACGTCTCACCGTTCTGGGCGGCACCCTGCTGGAGAACATCGTCGGTTCCAGAGCCCTGACGGAGGATGATGCTTGGAAAGCGGCGAGCCGAGTCGGCCTCGCAGACTTCATCGAATCGCTGCCTATGCGCATGCAGACGATCATGGTCGACGGTGGCAGCACATTGTCTGGCGGCCAACTGCAGCGTTTGATGCTAGCGCGCGCCGTCGCCGGCAGACCGCGCATCATCATCCTCGACGAGGCAACCAGTGCTCTCGACAACCCAACTCAGCAATTGGTCACCGACTCACTCGCGCAGATGTCGGCCACGCGGCTAGTCGTGGCGCACCGCTTATCCACCGTCAAGGATGCGGATCAGATCGCGGTCATGGACGAGGGACGTGTCGTGGAACTCGGAACCCATGATGAGCTACTTGCCGCCGACGGCCGTTATGCGGAACTTGTTCGTCGCCAGTTGTGACGTGCTCGATCACCCGAGGACTGCTGCGACCTTGTCGCCCCACTGCTGCTCGAGTTGCGCGTTCATCAAAGCTAGCTCGTTGCTTGACGGGAACTGAAGCGCGTAGATATCCCTAGACGATGGCAGGATCTCCTGCGTCGCAGGTGGGATGAGACCGTATGCGTCTATGGACGCGAAGCGCGCCGGGATGGCGAATCCGTTGAGCCGAGCGATGGCGGCTGCGTCGCCGAGCAGGTGCTCCATCCATAGTCTGGCCGCGCAGGGATGCTCCGGATCCTTCGTGATGGCCTGCGCGTAATAGGAGCTGAAGATTCCGTCGCGGGGAACATGGATGGCGAGATCGCCCCCCTGCCCCTGGAGAGTGCTGCGCGCAGAGGTCAGGTTGTAGGCCCAGTCCAGCATGATCGGGACATCGCCGGACGCCACGGCCTCGGGCCTGATCGTCTCCACCCGCAGGTTCCCCAACTGGGCCAGCCTGGCAAAGTAATCGATACCGGGCGTGATGTCGGTGAAGGATCCGCCGTTGGCCAGGGCTGCTGCAACCACCGCCGCGAAACCGGTACCTGATTGACGCGGATCACCATTAAGCACCACCTGCCCGCGGTAGCGCGGATCAGCAAGGTCCTTCCAAGTGGTCGGCACCATGTCAACGATGGCTGTGTTCGCACCGATGGTCAGCAGGCCGTAGTAAGTGCCGATCCATCGCCCCTGCGGATCCTTGAGCGAATCTGGAATCTGCGACCACGTGGTCGGCTGATACGCGGTCACCAGATCCTGGTCGAGAGCTTGCTGGATGAAAGCGGGGTTGATGTCGATGACATCGGGCCGGCCCGCCTCGCCAGCACTCGCGCTGACGAAGTCGAGTTCCTCTGCGGAGGTGGCGTATGGCACCACCACGTCGACGCGTATTCCGTAGTCGGCCTCGAAAGCATCGATGATCGAGGCGTAGTTCGCCCAGTCCCGCGGAGTTGCGATCAATGTGAGCGCGCCCTCGGCCGAAGCGGACTGCGTCAGCTCCTGGATCGTCACACCGCATGGCGCGAGCGGACCCTTGGCCGCCGACTCGGATCCCGAATTGGGAGCGACATCACCGCACGCAGTCAGAGTGAGGGCGGCGAGGCTGAGGGCGGCGAGGCCAAAGGCCGCGGAGAACTGCACCCTCACACCCTAACAACGCATTTCCCCCGCCTGACCCCCCATTAAAGGGGGTCTGCTCATCGCGCCCATGAGGCAAACGGAGGTGACACAGTACAGACATGAGCAATCCCGAAGACGTGAATCAGGGGCCGATGCTTCGACATCACTCTCGATCGTCTCGCACGTGGGTGGCACCTGCAATTGGCCTAGCCTTGCTGTTGTCCGGTTGCACCGGAAGCGTAGAGCGTTCTGCTGCGATCCTTGGCATCGGCAGCAAGGTGTGCATTGAGAACCGATCTTCGCGGACCATCCCCGTGACGCTCAAAACTGTAGACACGCACACCGGGTCGAATCCAATCCCACCGCAAGGCGGACTCTGCGCCGAAGGAACCTTCAGCGGCGGATTGGACCTCGTTGCAGGGCTGGACCTGGGTCCTGGGAATCTTCCGGTCTGGATCAATGTCACCAACCAGTCGGTGGGCTACCCACGTCTGGCACTCATCCAGAAGTGGGGATCGGGTTCTGGCGACCTAAGCAATTGCATGTCTCAGGGGTTCGCGGCAATGGAAACAGTCACGACGAATGACGGCATTCTCGAGTACACGGCGGTTCGCCTCCCGGACTCAGAGTGGAAGGAATTCCGACTAACCTTGAGGGACGATCCCAACCCCTCGCCCACGGGCAAGTCCCGTGGATGTGTGTCGGCGTAGCTACGGACGCTCAGAGCGGCGAGCAACGGTGTAGGCGAGCGATGTCTCTATTTCCCGGTCCCGTCCACTTGCACCATGAAGGTGTATGCATTCCAAATCCCCGAGACTTCCTTTGCGCCCGACGTCTTCACGGTGATACCGATCTTGTTGTTGCTCGCAACCGGGATTACCGTCGTGCCGTTCAATGGCAGGCAGTAGTAGGTACTCTCCAGGCCAAGGCGGTAAGCGAAGCAGTCTGACACGGATTTGAATTGATAGTCCTGATTGACCCCATCGACGGTCACGGTCACCGGCAGGGTGGGTATACCGATTTCTGCATCCTTGAACCCGCATTCAGGGGACGAATCTGTATAGAGGTTCACGCTCCGTCTCGAGATGTCATTGTTATTGCTATTCTTTCCTTCCTCGCCCCATCGGATTGATGTCTCCGGGGCCGTTGCAGCACGAGTGAAGCAGACACGAATGTCCTCGTAAAATACGCCAGCCTGACGAGGACGAAGGCTGCGAAACCTAACCGTCGATTCACTGTTGAACTCCCTAATCGGGAGCGCGTTCGACTACCAAGCTGGAAAGTGAGCCGCTGCAGGTCATCGTCATCCGATAACGGAGTTCACCCTGCGGAGTGGAGGTCGTAAGGGTGGGCGTGGATCCACAGCTATACGTCATCCCCCTTTCGTCAAGAATCTCCCACGATTCCTTGTACTCACGGTTGAATCTGAGTCTTGTTTGCGCGAAGGCCAGCCGCTCTCCACCTACCTCAATCACCGCGCCCAACACGAAGTGTGGCGCCTTATCAACAGTCCACGCGTCACCATTCGTGGACACCTCGGTTCGCACCTTGTACGGACCCGAGCCGGAAGCCTGAACGAGACCCTGCAATCCCTGGGGCGGAGCGTGGTCAGGTCGGCTCGAGCCATCCCAGAACACGTTCTCTGTGTCGGTCACCTGCCAGGTGACCGATGTGGGGGTGCCATCGGGCAAGGTCAAGTCATTAGCGACGGTGAGGTACGCCGCAACCGAGGTCCCCACGGCTGCGGCGGGAGCACTAGCAACGCGGTCGCAGCAGGCCACCTCAAGATTCACTGGGCTCTGGCCCGACACCCCATCGACAAGCACACTGACGGTTGCTGGGAGCGGTACGAACTCCTCTCCTGCGCTGTCCTTTATGTCGAAGAATCGCATGACGAGGCTGGGCCATGCGGCGCCGGCTCGGTCAACCACGGTGCGCTGCACGCTCACCCATGCGGGGAGTTCGGCCTCATTCGTGACACACGTTGACGCATCAACATCGTCCTCCTCGGACCAGCAGATCCGTGAAGTTGCCAGCGAGGTCACCGGCTGCCCTTGATCGGCGAAGGTCACGACCGCGCCATTGGACACGACGATTGGCTCGCCACCTCCAGGAACGGAGACGATGCACTCCGCGGTAAGGCCTTCGGCGCAGTCTGGTAGCACGACTGCACCTGCCGCCTCCCGGGAGGCGTTGTTCGAACCGCAAGCGGCGGCCACAACAGCGACCATGACTATCGCGGCAACAAAAATTGGTGAGCGGCCGCTCATGACGAGACCTCCTTGGTAGACAACGGCAACGCTATTCGTTCAAATCCGGTTTGCCTGCGCATGTTGAGCCCTCTAAATAGGGGGTAGTCATCGACGCAGTCGCTCACGCACCGACGATGGGCAGCACGATCGATAGAAAGTAGCCCTCATCGTGCACGACGAATCGCTGCTCAACAAGTGCGTCGAGTCGTTGCCGAATCTCTACGGCACTCATGGGTGTTTCGGTGTTCGCGCACATGCTCTCCAACGCTCGCACATTGTGAAAGGTCTCGTCGATCATGTTCATCAACGTCACATCCTCGCCACGCAGGGTCGTCTTTCCCAGTTCGCCTGACCGTGTGTCCATGATGCGCATCCAGCCAGGACCGCGAAAAGCTCTCAGGATTGGAGTGTTTTTCTTACTTTTCGCATACGCGTTGCGCCACTTGTGAACTGCCTGCACAAGAACCTCGCGATCATCGTGGGGCACGACATCACGCACGTCGTAGTCAAAGAAATAGGCAAGGCCTTCAATGTCCATGCCAGCGAGCGGATAGATCATGCGATAAGCCGATATCGGCCGGGGATTCGTGAAACCTAGTTCGGGCTGCTCGAAGTACGGACTGAACCGCTCCAGCCACAATCCGCCGCAGCTACCTGGGGGTTGCAGATGGTGCAGTGACTCCATGAGGTCCGCCTGGCCCCGGTAGTCGTCAATGGTCTCGCCGGGGAATCCCATGAGAACATTCCATCCAACGTCGATTTCTGATTGCGCCGCCCATTTCAGCAGTCGGACATTCACCAGCATCGTGCTGCCCTTGCGCATGAGCTTCAGCACATGGGTGCTGAGTGACTCGATGCCCGGCTGGATGAACGTGATGCCAGCGGCACGAAGATCAAGGATCTGACGCTTCGTCAGATTCGCCTTGACCTCGTAAAAGATTTCGAAGTCGTAGCCGCTACTGGCCAGTCGCTGACACAACTCCTCCATGGATGTGTGATCCATGATGTTGTCGGTCGCGGAGAACTTGAGCACCTCATGGCGATGGGCGAGCTCCGTGAGCTCATTCATCACGCGATCGACTGACTTGCGCCGATAGGTCATTCCGGTGGAGTTCAAGCCGCAGAAGGTGCAGTGATGCTTCTGGCCCCACCAGCAGCCGCGTGACGACTCGAAGATCAAGTTGACTCGTCGACCTCCGAGGAGGGCCTCGTGGCCGTACTTGTCGAGACCCTCGAAGTACTCGCTGTAATCAGGCGTGGGGAGGTAATTGAGGTTGTTCAACAACTCGGGGCGTGGCCCCCGCAGGATGGCGCTTGACGAGCGCACGATCGCTCCCGGCACCTGCGTAACATCACCGCCGACTGCCAGCGTGTGCGCCAACATCGGCAGCGAGACATCGGCCTCACCCGCGATCGCCACGTCGATCCAGTTGATGGACTTCATGAGCGCCGGTCCCATGTCGGCATCGACGTTGGCGCCTCCGAAGACGATGGTCACCTGCGGATACCGCTCCTTGATGGCTCGACTCAGCGCGAGGGAGGCGACGTTCTGCTCAAAGGTCGAGGAGAATCCGACCATCGCGTACTGACCCCAGTCCGTTGAGGCAGCCAGTGATTCGATGAAGGTCGGAATGATGACCTCATGCAGGTCACGGAGAGATTCGGGCGTCTCGCTCACCAGGCCGGAGAGGGCTTCGGGCTGCGCAGCGAGGTACTCCTCCGTACTCACCGCATCGGACCCAAATGCGGCTTGAGTGAAAAGCCACTCGCCCAGCAACCGGTTGCGAGCACCCGCAGCTAGCAGCAGTGCATCGTGTCTCGTCGTACCGAGGTGATCCGCGAACGCCAAGCTTGCGTAGTGGACATCCACCGCATGCCCGGCTTGGACCAGGATCGACTTGAGCAACCCCACCTGGAGGGAGGGTGACGTCGACATTCTCCACGGCATCGTGACGAGGGCCGCGCGCACCGCGCTCAACCGAAGAGGTTCAATGCCGGCGCTTGGGCGTTACTCGGGCGCAATGATGAGGCCATCCCGCTCCGCGGGATCCCAAATTACGCCGTCACCTGAGGCCTTGCCACCACTCGCCGCTTCGAGTTCCTCATCGACCAACAAGGTCGGTTCCGAATCCCCCTGCGGTTCATTCGGTGTCTCGCTATCAATCATGATGTTTTCCTATCGTTGACGTGTCAGGGGGTAGCGACTAGAAGATCACAGCGCTGACCGAGGGGCCGCTAGGCCCTTCCTCCCACTTTGCTTGGTTGAACGCGGCGCCACCGCTAGCGGCGGCCAGTTCATCGTCGGTCAAGTCGGTCGGGGTGCTGTTGTTGTCAGTGGGCTCAGTTATCGGATGAGACATCAGTCATCCCTTATTCGAGGGAGAAAGAGTTGCGATTGACGCCCTTGCCGCCGGAAGCCGAATCCAAGAGATCATCGCCTTCCATAGCCGCGTCAGGCTCTGCGGACTGGTGTTGGGTGTTCGGTTCCATGCGGTCCTCCGCTCCGATTGGGTTCTAACGATACGCCACCGCTTGCCGAATTCGACACAGTTGGCAGA
Organism: Bifidobacterium breve; assembly: GCA_945877545.1. Lineage (GTDB taxonomy): Bacteria > Actinomycetota > Actinomycetes > S36-B12 > S36-B12 > WLND01. Next base: position 17,021 of record CAMCSO010000029.1, read on the forward strand.
TTGCCTTTACCCCTTTTCTGGGGGTGCCGACCACCATGAACTTCGGCATAGAACCATGAACTTCGGCATAGAGTCGGCCCCGTGCTCCCTTTCCGTTCGATCATCGTCCTATGCCTCGGTGCCGCCCTTCTCCTCGCGGGCTGCTCCAGCGCTCCATCCCTCGGTTCGGTCAGCACATCGGATACAAGAACCGGCATCACCGTGCCCGCAATGTGGGCGGGGACTGATACCGGCGGCACACTCGTGGGTGGTATCGAGCCCGCCGGCATCACGATCGATCGCGCCGGTCCTCCAGGATTCCGACTCAACCTAGCGACCATCGAGGCACAGGGCGCGGGGGCCATGTGGGAGGCAGCCACCGCTTCGGCTGCAATGGTCGCGACGCTCTACAGTGCCGTCGATCCTGCACAGATCAGCATGGACTTCACCATCACCGGGCCCATCGACGGACCGAGCGCGGGTGGAATTCTGACCGTCGGTCTCCTCGCCGCCCTGCGTGGGCACGATCTACTCGAAGGCGTGACCATGACCGGCACCATCACGCCGGAGGGCTCGATCGGACCCGTGGGCTTCGTGCAGACGAAGATCGAGTCGGCAGCACGCGAGGGGTACACCACCATCCTCATTCCCCCGCAGACACGCATGGCGTTCGACCACGACACGCAGAAGCCGATCGACCTCGTCGACTTCGGCGCGGATCTCGGCGTCGACGTCATCCCCGTCGGCACCGTGACCGAGGCCTACGAGCGCATGACCGGCTCGCCATTCGTGGTAGCGGAGTCCCGTCCCTACGTGATGCCCCCGCCGGTCGTGAGTGCCACCAGGTCGATAGCAGAGGGCCTGCTGCAGACACTCAAGCGGCAGCGCGCTCAGGTCACGCTGAGCGATGACGCCGCAGCCTTCGTCGATGACTACCTGAACCGCATGCAGGTGCGACTCGACGAGCGGAAGCCTGCTGAGGCATATGGAATCGGTGCCTTCATCGGGCTCGAACTCGCGCGCCTCGTCGGCGCCCAACTCATGGAGGACTCACTCGCGACGTCAGACATCAATCAGTCGAGGGCCGACGCGCGGCTGCTCATCGGGCAGGCCAGGAGCGCAGCCGATTCCGCGTTGCGGGAAGCCGCCGGTCAGCGCGACCGCAGTGTCGCCCAGGTGCTGAGCTTCCCGACCGCCTCGGCTTGGGCCACCTACGCCATCGCCGGACTCGATGGGCTCCTCGCCAACGTCGACCGGGCCGCTTCGAACGATGCTCTCCTTGAAGCCGGCCGGCTCCTGAGCGAGTACCGGTTCATGGCCGAGCAGTTCTTTCCCGACGCACTCGCCGTGGTGAACGCGATGCCCGGCGCGCCGATGCAGGACGAGAGCGCCACGACCGAGTTCCTCTCGCAATACCGCAACTTCCTGATCGCGGCCGGCAAGGCCAACGAGACGTACGCGCAAGATGTGCTGAGGCTCCAGGTCACCGAGGATGGTCGTGCCCTCATCGGTGGGCAACTGCCGATTGCCGCCCAACTCCATGACATCGCCCTGGGACTCGATCCAGCGCCAGGCCAGGTGGAGGAGGAGTTGTTGCAGTCGGCCTATGCCCTCACCTACTACATCGTCACCGCATCCCTGACCGCCAATGCGCAGGCATATCGGGCGTTCGAGGGGGGTCCTGCGGGCGACGCTGTCGAGGTGATGGAGCCGGAAGTCTTGCGCACCTCCGTGCTGACCGGCGACAAGATCGTCACCGCGACTGCATCGATTGTCGCTGCCGGCGGTCTGGACCCCGGCTATGCCGTGTGGTCCAGCACTTGGGGCGTCGCAGGAATGGAGGAGTACCGGGACTCCCCCGCGCAGATGGCCGCATCATGGATCGGCCTCAACGAGGTCTGGTACGACGCGGTCAACGTGTTCATGCTCAACGCCGCCCAGCAGGCAGGGCTAGCCCAGTAACATCCGCGGCGATGGTCTTGACAATGGTCCCCTCTAAAGAGGGCGTGACCGAGATCTCCGCGAACTAGCATCGCTATGCCACCATTTCGTTGTGAAATTCCTCATCGCACCTGTTGCCCTTTTTAGCATGTTGGCACTTTCCGCTTGCGGGGGTGCCGAGCAGGCTGAAGCGCCAGTTGAGCGCCAGGCTGCTTCGAGCGCCACGTACACCCTGTGCGTGAAGAACGACTCCTCGCGAACCATTTCCAGCACCGGGGACGGATCACCCTCACAGCCCGAGGGGTTTCTTCTGCCTCCTGGTAAGAGCGGCTGCACGACCACGGCAGCAGGAGCGACGCAGATCAAACAGAGCATGATGTCCGACGTTGGCCCATCGTGGACAACCAGTCTTGCTGTGGCCTTCGAATACGACTTCACCCTTGAAACAGCTTTACGCACAACTAGCTTCTCCACGTGTGGCCGCGTCTGGCCCGACGCAAAGCCCATCAGCGCATCGCTATCTTGCAGCGGCAATCCGTTCCGCGTCAGTGTGGAATTCAACTCTAGCGGCGCTGCCTACACAGCTGACGTGACCTTCTCCGATGAGTAATCGCTGAAGGCGCGAGTCGTCAGGCACCAACGGTGGTCAGCGCCAAGATTCGGGGTCGCAGAGAATGCAGAGTACGAGGTGTGAGCGCACGTCCTTCGAGAATGCAGATGCCCCTTCGGGGCTGAATAACCTCGTTCAGGTACTCGATAGTTATGTTGGTCCGACAAGGTTGGCACCCTCTGAAGAGGGGGGCGATCTGAACCGACACGAGCTTGCCTTTCTATGCAATGGTTCCTTCATGAAGCACCTCATTGCCCCAGTGGCCCTCGTGGGAATCTTGGTACTGTCCGCGTGCGGAGGTGAGAGTCAGGCTGATGCCTCAGTTGAGCGACAAGCTGGGTCCAGTGAGACGTTCACCCTGTGCGTGAAAAACGACTCCTCGCGAACCATTTCCAGCACCGGAGACGGATCACCCTCGCAGCCCGACGGATTCATCGTGCGTCCTGGTGAGAACGACTGCACCACCACGGCACCCGGAACGAGGGCGATCACGCAGAGCATGATGTCTGACGTCGGACCGTCATGGACCACGAGTTATGTCCTCCAGTTTAAGTCCACCCCGGTCGGCACTCTCCCCTCCACTGACTTCTCTATATGTGGA